>DAOSUS010000083.1 GCA_035378955.1 Candidatus Hydrogenedens sp.
GCATGCCCAAACATTACCTCAGGAAAAAGCAAAGGATATTTCTCAATTATGGCAGAAGAATTATAAAAACATAATCAGTGGATTCGGAAATATGTATAACTTCCATGTGTTATATGAGCCAAATGCAGAGTATCTGTTCAGGGCTTGGTTCTTCGGTTGGGCTGTGGAAGATTGTAATCGGAATATTTCCGATTTTAAGGGTTGCGATGCTATTTTCACTGCACGAGCCCAAAAATTGGAAGGTCCCTGGGAAGTATATGCAGGTGACGGGCAATGGGATAATTCAGGCAATCCGAAGTTATGGAGACCTCTTTTCAGCACATCTGGAACTTACTTTGATGAATGGCATAACGGAGACCCTTCTGTAATTAGAGTAGGAAAGACATATTATATGGCATACAGTGCGACAGGACATGATAAAGACAGATTTCCTGCGGAAACGCCCAACGATACCGATGGCAGTTTTTACTGCGTTATGGGAGCCACATCGGAGGATGGAATACATTGGAAGCGTTCTGAAAAACCTATTTTAGAATATATCGGTGAACTCGGTGGTAAAGATAAAGCGGGAGATGTTACCTTGTGGGGAACTTATCATCGCCCTTCAATCATGTATGAAGATAACAAATTCAAAATTTGGTTTGATTACTGGACACCCCGCGGAACTGCTATGGGCTATGCGGAAAATCAGGGGGACTTTTTAAATGCGGAAGATTGGAAATTAATTCGCATAGGAGAAAATCCCTGTATATGGGAATTTCCTAATCCTGATGTTGTGAAAGTAGATAATTTATATTATGCGTATGCAGATCCCAGTGGATATGGAAATCATGAATGGAAGGGACGAAAAATTACAGAAGCCGTATCTCGCAATGGTGTAGATTGGCAAATTACAGGATATATAGAACCTGACCCGGACACACCCGCAACCCATGTCCCGGAAGCCCTTGTAATGAAAGAACAAAACAGAAACATTATCTATCTTTTTTATTCCTGTCAAATTGGCGGAGAGCCTTCCAAATATAACTTTCGATATAATCGAATTCGTTATATGTATCGTGAAGTCCCCTCATCCGAAATAGAAAAATATACAAAGTAAGAGGTTATATTAAACGACTAATAATTTGAGCCAATTTATAATGCTTGTTAATATATTACATATAGAAAAAATTTAAATAAAGGGATTGAAAAATGAAAAAAGAAGTAACCTTTGGAGTTATCGTGGGAAATAGAGGCTTTTTCCCAGACATTCTTGCAAAAGAAGGCTATGGAGAAATAAAAAAACTTCTGAAAAAATTAGGCTTCGGGATTGTTATTCTTAATGAAGACGACACCAAATATGGTGCTGTAGAAACATGGGAAGATGCCAAAAAATGTGCCGATTTGTTTCGGAAAAATCGTGATGAAATTGATGGAATTATTGTAACATTACCTAACTTTGGCGATGAACGAGCCGTTGCAGATACGCTTCGTCTGGCAAATCTTCAGGTGCCGGTATTAATTCAGGCAGAACCTGATGATACCAACGCCATGGGCATTAACCGACGGAGAGATTCGTTTTGCGGGAAAATCAGTGTTTGCTCTAATTTAAACCAATACCGTATCCCTTTTACATTAACAACCTTTCACACAGAATCCTTAGGCTCAAAGGAATTTTTACTTGACCTGCAATCTTTTGCAGGAACCTGTCGTGTTATCCGTGGTCTGAAAAATGCCCGTATTGGCTCTATGGGAGCAAGGCCTTCGGCGTTTAATACTGTGCGATATAGTGAAAAATTACTTGAAAACTATGGGATTACTATAGAAACTATTGACCTATCTGAAATATTAGGACAGGCAGAAAAAATATCTCCCAACGACAAAGCCTTAAAAGATGAATGTAAAAAAATATCGGAATATATTGCTATAAAAGGTGTCCCTGACAGTTCTATAGACCGCATGGCACGATTTGCACTTGTCACGGAGCGATGGATTAAAGAAAAAGAACTAAACGCTACTGCGATACAATGCTGGACAGCATTAGAGACCTATTTTGGGGTTGTTCCCTGCACCTGTATGAGTATGTTAAGTGAAAGATTAATCCCCAGTGCCTGTGAAGTAGATGTATGTGGTGCCGTTTCTATGTATTCGTTAACATTAGCATCGCAACGACCCAGTGCCTTATTGGATTGGAACAATAATTATAAAGATGACCCCGATGGTTGTGTTATGTTTCATTGCTCAAACTTGCCCAAGTCCTTCTTCAAAAAACCGCAAATGGACTATCAGGCGATAATAGCGAGTTCTGTTGGTAAAGACAATACCTACGGCACTGTAACGGGAAAAATTATACCTGCTCCTATGACTTTTGCACGCATGGGAACGCGTGAAGATTTAGGCGAAATACAGGCTTATGTGGGTGAAGGAGTATTTACCAATGACCGCGTAAAATCTTTTGGTGGATATGGAATAGCCAAAATTTCAAATCTTCAATCATTACTTCATTTTATCTGTGTAAATGGTTTTGAACATCATGTTGCTGTGACAATAGATAAAGTAGCCCAGAGCGTTTATGAAGCATGGGAAAAATATTTGGGTTGGGATGTATATTATCATAGTAGTTAATCTTTCGTAAGGAGAAGTTTGTTATATGACAAAAGAATTTAACCGTGTCAAAAGAACTATATCGCGTCAATCCCCTTTAATTATTTTTGCTATTCTTTGTATTATCCTCGCTGTTATTTCACCGGATTTTCGCAAATATGAAAACCTGATTAGTGTGGCATACCGCACTTCGGTCATCGGTATCCTTTGTGTAGGTGAACTGTTGGTTATCCTAACAGCGGGAATTGACTTATCCATAGGCAGTGTTGCTGCGTTTGCAAGCATGAGTGCTTGTCTGATTATGAAATATTTACACCAAGCACAGTATCCGGGATATTTTGTTATCACTATCGGTATGGTAACAGGGATTGGCTGCGGTGCTTTTGCAGGTTTAATAAACGGACTGCTCATCACACGCGGAAAAATTCCACCTTTCATTGCTACATTAGGTATGATGATGGCGGCACGCGGTGTTACACTGGTCATTAGTGGAGCACAAACTATTTTCGGTTTACCTCCAAACTTTTCCTGGCTTGGCGGAACATTATACTGGTGGATACCTGTTTCGATTACCGGCGGGTTGGCTTTGATTTTTGCATTTATCCTCACCATGACACGATTTGGCAGAGCCTTATATGCTATCGGTGGGAACATAACCGCCACAAGGCTTTCGGGTATTCGTGTGGAATTGGTTCGCACCATTGCTTATGTTCTTTGTGGTGCTATGGCAGGATTAGCGGGGCTTGTCCTTGCGTCCCGAACCAGTGTTGCTGACCCAAAAGCCGCAGAAACTTATGAATTAGATGCTATTGCTGCATGTGTGATTGGTGGGGCAAGCCTTATGGGCGGTGAAGGTGGAGCCATCTCCGCACTGGCTGGGGCTTTGATTATTATGGTCCTCCGAAATTTTTGTAATATTGAGAACATCAATACTTATTGGCAGCAGGTATTTGTTGGAACGCTTCTCGTAATTCTTGTGTTCTACGATAATTTGAGAAAACGACTTTCAGGAATAATACAAGATTAGAAGCCTTATACTTATTTAGCCTGCGAAAAGGTATATCCAATCAGGCGGTATATCATTTTTGCAATTGTAAATTGTGGATAATGTAAATTCGGTATAGGACTTAATTCACTGATATCAAATCCTATAATTTTTTTGTTACGGGAAAGTATCTCAAAGAAATGATTAACCCATTCCCAGCTTAAACCTCCCGGCTCGGGTGTCCCTGTTGATGGAATAATACTCGGATCAAAGGCATCGCAATCGAAAGTTATATATACATACTCAGATAATTCACTTAAAATCTTTGTAAATATTTTTTCTCCTTCCTTGTGTATTGTATGGGCATGGAAAGTAGTTACCCGTTTCCCTAATGTTTTAATGATAGCAGGTTCTTCCGGTGCTTCGCTTCGAATACCAATCTGAATTAACTTTCCATCATGACGGTCCAAAATCCGCGCCATAGCACAAGCATGGTTCCATTTTTCATTCAGATAAGAACTCCGCAAATCGCTGTGGGCATCCAGTTGAATTATTGTAAGAGGTTCATACTTCTTAATATAAGCATATACAGCACCTACGATACTTGAATGTTCACCTCCTATGGTAATAACAAACTTACCTTGTTCCAGCCAATAGTTTACTTCTGTTTCCAGTGCTTTCGCTAATTTTTCACCTGAATATCCTTTTGTCTTCAATGGTGTTAAGGTTGCAATGCCTCCGCAGGTCTGAAACGGTTCAAAACCCAAAACGGTATCGTATAATTCAACCTCATGCGATGCATTAATTATTGCTTCAGGACCTCTCTTTGAACCTTTTCCAAAAGTAGATGTTTTTTCAAAAGGGACAGGCAGAATAATAACCTTTGCGGTATCGGGATGAGAATGTTCAATGGGCAAAGCCAGAAAATTTTCTTTCTCATTCATAAATTTTACTTTTCGGCTCATTTTATATTTCCTTTAAGAAGCATTATCTAACTCTTCAAATACACATTTCATCAGGAAAGGTAAGACTATAGTGGCATCCGCCAGAACCTCTGCATATCTCCCCCCTTCTTCAATCGGCACAAACTTACCCCAACTGACACCTTCGGAATAAGTGCAACCGGATAAGCCACCCCAATGCACTGGTTCTGGACAAATACGAACGCCATATTGGAAACGAGGTTGCGGAATTTCTACATCCAAACGAACGGATGTTATATCATAATAAGGACCGACTTGCTGAGCCCAATTGCGAGGGACGCCACCTCCAATAGTTAAAATACCCAATCGTTTTGACCTGCCTATCAAGCGGGCATAATGCTGTAAATCCAGAAACGGATTGAAATTTGGAACTGCCTGAAATAACTCTTCGGGGTCCCATTTCTTATCTTTTTTCTGTTGCTTTTGGATAGTTTTTTTCATTGCCCAGGTGGAGAAGTCCAGACCCATTTCGCTGTCTGTAAATGCGGGAATATATACAGGTACATTTTTTTGATAGGCACTTCTTAAAATACCCTGCCCGTGGTTTAATCGTTCCAATTCCTGACCGACGGCACGACAAAAACGATGGGAACACCAGACACCATCTTCCGGTGTAACTTCATCAAGAACACGCCCAACCACCTCACATACATCATTAAGGTTTGCTTCCATCTCCAATGTATCATAAACACGATTATAGCCTTTTTCAAACAGTTCTTTATCGTCAATATCTGGATTAATAGCATAATGAGTAAGACCCATACTTTCCGTAACACCATGGGCAATTAAGGCTCCGGTTGCAATAACGGCTTGAACCAAACCGCGGTCTATCATCTCACAAATAATCATTCCTTGTTTTGCTACGGTCATAGCACCGGAAAGTGTTAGCACAACCGTGCAATCTTCATCACGGAACATTTTTAACAAAACCTCAAACGCTTCTCCTAATGTCCGCCCGCCAAAAGAAGTTTTTCGCATGGCTCTTATCAAATCAGAGAAACAAGAGACTTTCGAAAGGTCTAAACTTTTCAGAGGCATTAATCCATCCTGTCGCCCATCATGTAATTCTCGGTTCATTCTTTTTTCTCCTATGGAAACTTAATCTTACAATTTTAAAAAAACAATACTATTCTTGAAAAGTAATTATCCATCAGAAATAAAGGCAGACACACCTCTACATTGCTTATGTGTATATTATTTTTTATTCCATCTCAAATCAAAATAGAGACACCTCTATTTTGCTATAAGGACGGAATAATCCACCTAAGCCTGAAAGAACAAATTATTGTCCTGCCATTACGAAGGACTCAATTTTAGTAATTGCAGAGGGATTTTCTTCCTGAACGGGAAATCTCGGCAACTCGCGAATGGTTACATCACCTAAATCTAATTCTTCACGGATGTAACGGAACACGATGCGAGGGTCTGTTTTTCCGCAGGTGAAAATATCCATTGCAATGAGTCCCAAATCCGCATAGGTATGAGCGGAGCAATGGCTTTCATCCAGCATAACCAAGGCGGCAAATCCAGGGGGTGAATCACTGCCAAACTTGTAACGAATTTGCGAAATTACGGTCGCGCCGGCTCTCTCTGCTGCACGAGCCATCGCATTCAACACTAGCTTATCATTTAAGCATAGGTCGCGCGACACATTCCGACAATCGATAATAAGATGCATGCCCTTGTGCAATTCATAAACCCTCCTATAGGGTTAATGGTTTTAGTTGGTTACCGCGTTGCCGCCTTACGCTGGTCGCCTCACTATCGGAGCTTAGGGCTTGGGGTCGGCTTGTGTCGCCTCCATATCACACGGAGATATGCAGGCACATAAGTTTTAATTGGTAAAAATGTTACAAAATTTAATACGAAAAATCAAATCAAAAGTTACAAAATTTTTTAAAAATTTTTTTATTTATTTTACTTTGCTTTTAGGCTCAATTTATGCGGGTTTGCAACATATCTATTTCAAACTATTTTTTTTAATTAAAATTTTATTTTATTTTTTTTGTAAATAATTAAACAAAATTAACAAAAAATTTTATTTTTTATCTAACTTATGACTTTTTTTCTCTGCTATTTATGAAATACGGTATTGTTATATAATAAAAGATGACACCGTTTACAATATTTTATTGTCTGTAATTACATCTATTTTTCAAAAAAACTATTACTATTTTGGAGGAGTTTCCCATGAAAAAAAATGAGATAACACGAAGAGCATTTCTTGCCGTTACTACATGCACAGCAATGGGTAGTGTTTTCGCACAGAACAAACCCAATACTGCAAAAGTGGTTCCCCGCAAACTTTCGCCAAATGAAAAATTAAATTTGGCAGGTATCGGTATAGGAGGTAAAGGGAGAGAAGATATTCTTTCTTGTTCGCGTGAAAACATTGTTGCCTTATGCGATGTTGACCTTGACTATGCCAGTGAAACTATTAAGAAGGCACCTCAGGCAAAGGTTTATCAGGACTTTCGAAAGATGTTTGATGAAATGGGTAAAGATATTGATGCTGTGACTATCTCAACCCCCGACCATTCACATGCAACCATCGCTTACACCGCTATGAAATTAGGCAAACATGTTTATGTTCAAAAGCCAATGACCCATACCATAGCCGAAGCAAAACTTCTCCGTAAAACAGCCCAAGAAATGAAGGTCGCCACGCAAATGGGAAATCAAGGGCACTCTGGTATAGGTGCAAGAGAAGTATGCGAAATGATATGGACGGGTGCTATCGGACAGGTAAAAGAAGCCCACATCTGGACAGACCGTCCTCGCGATGGTTGGGGACAAGGCACGCCTAATCCATTGCCTGAAGAACCCATTCCACCTTCGATGGATTGGAATTTATGGATAGGTCCAGCCCCCATGCGTCCTTACAATCATGGGTATGCCCCTCATAATTGGCGAGGATGGATAGATTTTGGTTGCGGTGCACTTGGGGATATGGGGTGTCATATCATGGACCCTGCATTCTGGGCTCTTAAATTAGATAAAGCCAAAGAAGTTACTATCGAAATTGTTCAAATCGAAGGATACAATACACAGACCTATCCCATAAAATCTGTTGTAAAATACCATTTCTCGGAACGGGAGGATATGGGACCTGTAGATGTTTACTGGTATGACAAAGGGAATAAACCTCAAAAACCTGCAGATATTCCTACACAAGAAACATTGGGAGATGGTGATAATGGCTCTTTATTTATCGGGACAAATGGATACCTTACTGCGGGTGAATATGGTGGAAAAGCAAGGTTATTACCCGAATCGCGCATGAATGACTACAAAAAGCCTAATCCTATGATTCCTCGTATTAGCGGGTCAAATCATTATCGTAACTGGCTTGAAGCATGCAAAGGTGGAGAACCTGCCTGCTCGAATTTTGATTATGCCGCGCCACTTACAGAGGTTGTGCTTTTAGGTTGTATTGCTCAAAGATTAAATCGAAAAATCACCTATAATATGACGGAAGGAAAATTTGTTGGTGATGATGAAGCTAATGCTATGTTAACGAAACCCTATAGAGAAGGGTGGCCTCTTCCAGTCTAACAATCCCCGTGGATGGGGATTTTTCCTATAAATTCTGCCGTATATTTGAGAATTCTCAAATATACGGCTCTTTTTATTATTACTCAGGAGATTGTGTTTTTATATTTGATTGGGTCAATAATACAAGAACGCATCCTAAAAGTAGAACCGCTGTCCCTACCCACTGAATTAAGGATAAATGTTCATTTTTCCATAATAACAAAGCAAAAAAATGGGTAATCAATGGATTTAATGTAAGTAAGGTATTGCAAAAGGCAGAACCTAAATGCCATTGAGCATAATGAAAAGATGAATGGGCTACTGCGATTGGGAGAAGACCTGAAAACAAGGCTATAAGATGTATAGGAACACTTGCTTGTATTGCTTTCTCAGGAGACCCCAGAAAATAACCTAAAAGTAACAACCCGATGGTAGTATATATCGAAATAACACCGAACATAGGTATAGGATGAAGTTCCCGTTCCACAGTGTATTTACCATATACACAATAAATACCCCATAAAAAGGCGGATAAAAACAAGGCCAAAACAGCACGGTGTAAGTATGGAAATTCATCAATTGCTGAAGGTTTATATATCAATAAAACGGAACCGAGAATTCCCAAAATAGACCCAATAATAAATCGAGGATTTTTGATTAATGAGCGTTCTTCAGCAAAGACAAGGAATGAAAAAAAAGCAACAATAGGTATTTGTATCTTTACTAAAATTTGTCCCAAACTTGCAGTAGAGTTATATATCCCTATCGTCCATGCTGACTGCATAACGACATTCGTAATAGATAAAATGAATGTAGGGATAGGTTTTAAAAACGCCTTTTTGAATGCGTCTCTATAAAACAGAAGGCAATAAGGCACGAGGAAAAGAACGGCTCCGCTATACCTTATCCCTGCCTGTATAAAAGGGTCATAGGCATCTTGAAGGTATCTAATAAATATCGGCGAAAAAGACCAACCGAGTATGGCTAATGAAAGTGCTATCCCTGCTCTATTTTTTTGAGACATAGAAATTCCATATCACCTTCAAATTATGCCCCCTATTTTACTTTCCTGTCTATAACTAATCAAATTTATATCTTTGCTACATAATCTGCAATAGCATCACCAATTTTGGTTGTTGACCAACCTGATTCTTTTATTTCCTTTGCAGATAAACCTGGCAATACTTTGGATTCGAAAAACTTTATAACTGCTTGTTCAAGTATCTCTGCCCCTTTACTCTCACCAATGTGGTCTAATAACATCTGACCGGCTAATATACAAGCAATCGGATTAATAATATTCATTCCCGTATATTTGGGAGCACTTCCTCCTATCGGCTCGAACATGGACACCCCCTCCGGATTAATATTTCCACCTGCGGCAACACCCATACCTCCCTGTATCATAGCACCCAAATCAGTAATAATATCACCAAACATATTATCGGTAACAAGCACATCAAACCATTCTGGATTTTTAACCATCCACATAGTTGTTGCATCTACATGAGCATAATCACGGGTAATATCCGGGTATTCTTTTGCTCCCATCTCATGAAATGCTCGTTCCCACAAATCGAAAACGAATGTCAACACATTGGTTTTTCCAACCAGCGTTAATTTTTTATCTTTATTCCGTTTTCGTGTCAATTCAAATGCATATTTTAAACAACGGTCAACTTCAAAACGCGTATAAACACTCTCCTGAATGGCTACTTCGTGGGGTGTTCCCTTCTTTTGAAATCCTCCGCATCCTGTATATAGCCCACCTGTATTTTCACGAACAACAACGAAGTCAATTTCCTTGGGTCCTTTGTCTTTTATAGGAGTATAAACATTAGGATACAATTTCACTGGACGAAGATTGATATATTGGTCTAATTCAAAACGCAAACGGAGCAAAATTCCTTTTTCCAGAATACCCGGCTTCACATCTGGGTGTCCTATGGCTCCTAAATAAATGGCATCAAACTTTTTTAATTCATCTACTGCCGAATCTGGGAGAATTTCTCCTGTTTTCAAATAGCGGTCACCACCAAAATCGTATTCTACTGTATCTAATGAAAATCCCAACTTCTGTGCTACGGCATTTAATACTTTTACACCTTCTTTTATCACTTCAGGACCCGTTCCATCACCTGGTAATAAAGCAATACGATAAGTCGTCATAAATAATCTCCCATAGGTTAAGATTTTAATAACAAAACTCAATAAATTCAATGATTGTAAAAATTTTAAGCCCTTATTATAACAAAAATAATATCAGAAAAACACCTCATTAGGATAAACCACAGAAGACACCAAGGTAATTTCAAACAAAGGGTACAGAGAAGATGCGGTCAAAACATGTTTCACCCTATCTGTGTAAAGCCTTTATCTCCTTTTCTTGTTCATTCCTATTTTTTATGTTTTTAATGGTTCTACCTATGTAGTATAGGTGTTCAAATAATGTTTTTTGATTATTTGTTTGTAATTCTTCGTTTTATTTAATAATCTATATACAAAATTTTTTTATTTAAAAACTTTTTTATTATGATATATGTTAAAATATAAAAAATATGTTTTGTTATTCACAAAGGATAGTAAAAGGGAAGTACAATGGAAGGTGAGCAAAAAAAAGCAGAGGGAATTACCGATTTAGAAAAAGATTACTTCCCAATCCCTATTTCTCTATTACAAATAGATAAGATAGTAAGTTTCGATTTATATTTACGAATCAACGCCAATAAGGAACCTGTACTTTATCGTTCAAAGAGTTTACCTATTTCTGAAAATGATATAGTTCGATTAAAGGAAAAAGGTATTGAAATATTATATGTTCACTCTGAAAACAAACGGGAATACAAACGCTATCTTGAAACAAACTTAAGGGATATTCTATCGGATAAAAATGTTGCCGTTCAGAAACGGACAGAGGTTCTTTATACAGTTACAACACAGGCAGTTAAGGAAATGTTAGATGACCCTCGCAGCGGTGAACTTTTGCCTCGCTCTCGTAATTTAGTTGAAAATACTTTAGATTTTATATTCCATGAGCCCACTGCCTTCCAATGTATGCTGAAAGTCACGAATTTTGATTATTACACACATACCCATTCCGTTAATGTAGGGATTTTCAGTGTATTTCTTACAAAGGAAATTAATTTTCCCGAAAATGAATTGCTCCGTTTTGGTATGGCTTCTTTATTGCATGATATCGGCAAATGTCGAGTAGACCCTAAGATTGTAAATTTTCCTGGGAAATTATCTGAAGAGCAGTTCGAACAAATGAAAAAACATCCGGAATATGGCTACGAAATTTTAACGAAAGAACAGGGATTAAAAGACGAGTTACAATTGGATGTAGTTCTACATCACCATGAAAAATTAACCGGGAATGGCTACCCCCATAAATTAAAAGGTAATGAAATTAGTATTTATGCACGAGTATCTGCAATAGCTGATATTTTTGACGCATTAACTACTCGACGGAGCTATAAAAATGCTTTCTCCTCATTTGACGCATTAAAACTCATGAAAGATAAAATGAGTGATGAATTAGACCAACAAATATTCAAAAAATTTATCCTTTTAATGAGTGAAAAGAAACAAACATAAATTCATTGCAATCAACTAACAACTTAAAAATTTCTCAAAAAAGAATAAGGACAGGTCTCTTTTAGAACCTGTCCTAAAATTTTTATTAGATACAAACTATCTATTTTTTTGTCTATTACTTTTTAAATCTTGAACGCACATCTCCGGCAACACGCGTTGAAATACCTAAGTAACGGCAAGTCGCAATAAGTTCTGTTAGCACATCGCCATACCCAATGACGATATGATTGGACATGTGCGATGCCATGAGTTGGTCACGGTCATAACCCGGTATATGCACATTGGCAATAGGCCATTGCGGTGTTGTTTTATTCAGCCTATCCTGTAATTCTTCCTTTGGTACTTCAACTACTTCACCCAGTCCACAATCCATACCTAATTTACCACCTGCTTCATAGGCACGCGCCCATGTAATAACACCGGGTTTAGACACACCGGAGCAAGTTCCACCACCTAACGGGAAATACATCGGCGGTTGGCGATATACCTTGGTATTTTTCCATCCACCGAAGTGAGCAGGAGGAGCACCGCCGGAAATCAAGAATACCCACAGAAATTTCCCTTCAAAGTCTCTCCCCCAACGGACATCATGCAAAGTAGTTTCGGGCGGCATCTTTTTGCGGGAGTAAATCTCACATAACAATAATTGTGGAATACCTGCACCCATATCCCCTTCATTAAAATGAACTATGGGTTGTCCATCACGAATAATCTTTTTTGTTTCCGGGTCTCTTACCGGGGGACGGTCTGAGTTATTCAACATTCCTTCGACCAAATCTGAAGCAGGACAGCAACGCACCAATCCATACTGATAGGGAATACCTATGGCACTTAATCCATATCGGGCTACCATTCGCACAGCGGAACTATACATTTTCATCTGCGAAAGGACCTGGTCATATACCAAATCAGTAAATTTGTTCGTTCCCCAATCGAACCATGTTCCTTTCTTCACCAGCCAATCCAGATGTTTTTGTGCCTCTTCATCGCTCACAAGATTCATTTCTGCTAACAAATCGGATTGGTTTAAATATTCAATAGGTAAACCGACAGCACCTAACTTTGCCGGGTCCATAACGGCATTGAGCATACCCATACAACCCGGGTCAAACTGTCCCATAATACGCCGATTTCTTAAAATATCCTCGGCTAATTTCTTCCCAAATTGTTCAGCACTCGGAGGCAGATTTAGTTTTTCTGCATCGGTAAGATGGCTTAAGTCATGCACAACCTTACCGGTATCTAACCATTCCTTTAATTTTTTCATAAATACCGGGTCATCTGAAAATGTCTCACTCCATAAACGCGAATGTGCCACATTTAAGCGGTCTAAAGTCGCTGAATGATTTAATAACGCCACCAGCCCGGGCCATGTGCCATCGAAATTTGCCAGTAAAAGCACAGGTCCTCGATGTGTTTGTAAAGGACCCGAAACATGGTGAGAATAAGCCCAGATATTTAAAACAACAATTACAGGGGCGTCCGATTCCATTTGAGAAAAAACCTGAACCCCCTCACACTGTTTGGTAATAAAGCCGTGTTTCTTTTTGGCATCATATTTTGGCAGTACTTGGGTATCATATCCTAATTTTTTCAATGCCTTTTGTAGTAAATCCAGTGTTTTCTCCTGCATAGGCCAACCGACACGACACGCTGTATCTCGAAAATCACCATTATTTACAAGATAAACAACCTTATTTTTAGATGTAGCCATATCTTTACTCCTTATGTTTTCTTTGTTTACACCATTAA
>DAOSUS010000084.1 GCA_035378955.1 Candidatus Hydrogenedens sp.
GCATCAATCTCATCACTGATACGAACCAAATCACCATTATTATTCTCTATTTTTTTCTTCGTATCTGCTGCTTGCGCATCCGAAGGACAAATAATAATATATGGGTCTGTTAAATATTCCGGATAAAGTGTGCTTACCTGCGGACCTGCGGCAAGAGCATCACCGTTCGTTATAGGGTTATAGGTCTGCAAGGGTGGAAATCTTTCACCTTTGGCTTCATTAGCATACATCTTGAAGACCAAACCCCATTGCTTAAGATTATTGGCACAACTGGAACGACGAGCTGCTTCACGAGCCCGTGCCAGTGCGGGTAATAAAATTGCCGCAAGTATACCGATGATAGCTATGACAACTAATAATTCAATTAATGTAAAACCTTTTTTACGCATATAACCATACTCCTTTGCTTATAAAAGCAGTTAAAATGTTAAGAGGATTTTAAGAACCTCCGCTCGGTTTTGTGTAATATTATAACATACAGAATTACCAAAATCAAAAAGCATAAAAACAATAATAGAGCCATATCTGAATGTCATTTTTTTCGCCTAACTAAATCTATATTTTATAAAGTGATAAAATTATAATGTGAAATGTAAATATAAAAAATTCAAATGCTACAATAATATTGATTAAAAATTTCCTGTTACCATGAAAAAAATATGTTTTTGTTTATCTTTAAAATTCTCAAATAAGAACTTGTGGAAATTTATAAGGGAAAAGGTAAAACAATTTATATTCTTACAAAAAACTTAATTAGAATTATGTATGTCTAATTATCATTATTAAATAAACATGTAATTTAAAATTTACATGATTTTATTTAATTTTGATTTATAAATAGAGTATATTGATTTTAATTTATAGAGGTGGAGGACCCATTTTATGTTTTACTTAAAAATTCCTTTCTTTGTTTTTACGCTCACTTGCTTTTCTGTTTTATGTCCTATGGAATGCCCCTCGCTAAATAACATTCCGCCATATCCACAAAATCCGTTTATAATTCATTTAGATATTCCTGCACCAGAGGACAGTGCTGGAAGTTTGATTGTAGCGGATTTGGATGGTGATAAAAGGATGGACTATCTTGTAACGCGTCCCGGATATTTAGCAGGCTATCGGTGGGATGGAGAAAAACTATGGATTTTGAATGTAGATATTCGTGTCGGAGGTTCTGCGGAAACTTACGGATTACCCGGACATCATGGACCGGGTGTACAGGCAGGCGATATTGATGGAGATGGTAAAACAGAGGTTTTATTCCTTACCAATGATAGTGTATTGCATATAGTAGAAGGAAAAACAGGAAAAGAAAAATGGTCTCGTTCTATCAGTGTTCCCGAAGGAGCAGAGCGTTAGGAGCATTTAGCCATTGTTAATTTAGAAGGAAAGGGAGATACGGACATTGTATTGCAAGCCACAAATAAAGAGGGTTATCGTATGGGGCGATTTGTTTCTGCTTACTCCCTGGAAAAATTAAAAGAGGGTAAACAAGAACCATTATGGTCAACAGATAATTTTCTTGCATGTGCTCATAATGGTCTTCGTGTAGCGGATTTGGATGGTGATAATCGCGATGAAATTATTAGCGGTTGTATTATTGCCCCGGATGGAAAAGAGATTTTTCGATTGCCGGATTTGCAGGGACATCTGGATAGTGTATTTATTGCCGACATACGACCCGATATCCCCGGTCTGGAAGTGGTTACACTTGAAGAAGGGGCAAATCGGGTGTTTCTTTTCGGCATGAAGGGTATGATATGGACTTCGGATAACCAACGGCAGGAACCCCAAAATGCAGCCGTTGGAGAGTTTGAATTAAACTTGCCCGGGTTGGAAATTTGGTGTCGGAGCAGATATGACACAGACCAAAAACCCTGGGTATTTGATGCAAATGGAAAAATAATTGCGGATTATGAAATGCGGAATGTTGCTCCTTCGGACTGGACAAACAAGGGTATTGAGGTTATAAATTCGATTTACTGGGATGGAACAGACAGACAATATATCTGCGCTAAAGAACGGCATGAAGCAGGCGATGTGGCAGTGATTGACCCGATAACAGGCAATTTTCTCCATCGTTTCACCGAGAAAGCAGACCGATTGTATGTTGCGGATGTAGCAGGAGACTGGCGCGAAGAAATTATTGTTCTTGCCGGAAATCAACTGCATATTTATCAGAATGAGGAGAAAAATCCTAATCCTAAAAGAGCTCGTTTGTGGAAGCAGCCTTTATACCGAAGGCTTAAATCTGTGTGGAATTACTATTCCCCTTGAGAAAAAAAGTTTCTTATGTATTAAGGTTATGGGTTTAATTAAACAAGTCAAATTTGTCTAATCTTTCAATCTATCTAACATGTCTAATATTTATACATAAAAATAATGAGGGCAGAAACCTTTTTAGGATTCCTGCCCTCGAATTTATATATCAGGAATTGGGTTTCTGATTTTTTAATACATATCTTCCATACCGCCGGCACCAGGTCCGGGTGTCTTCTTTTCAGGTTCCGGTATCTCAGCGACCAAAACTTCAGTGGTCAGTAACAAACTGGCGATACTGGAAGCATTTTGTAAGGCACAGTGGGTTACCTTGGTGGGGTCAATGATACCGGCTTTTAATAAATCTTCATATTCACCGGTTTCTGCATTGTACCCAATAGTTCCCTTCTTAGCCTTGACATTTTGTACCACAGTGGCACCTTCATCGCCGGCATTTGCGGCCAACTGACGAAGGGGTTCTTCCAGTGCGCGTTTTACAATCTGAGCACCGATAAGTTCATCACCTTCTAATTTCAATTCATCAATGGCTTCTTGACAACGAAGTAAGGCAACACCACCACCGGGAACGATACCTTCTTCAACCGCTGCACGGGTTGCATGAAGGGCGTCTTCAACGCGGGCTTTCTTTTCTTTCATTTCAATTTCTGTTGCTGCACCAACATTAATCACAGCAACACCACCCGCCAATTTTGCCAACCGTTCCTGCAATTTCTCACGATCATAATCGGAGGTGGTTTCTTCAATCTGACGGCGAATTAAATTGATACGCCCCATAATGTCAGAATTCTTGCCGGCACCTTCAACGATGGTTGTTGTGTCTTTATCAATCACAACGCGTTTGGCACAACCTAAGTCACTCAATGCAATGTTTTCCAGAGAGCGACCTAAATCTTCGGTAATAGCCAAACCGCCTGTCAGGATAGCGATGTCTTCCAACATGGCTTTACGACGGTCGCCAAAGCCCGGTGCTTTCACCGCACAGCATTGTATTGTGCCGCGAATTTTGTTCACGACCAGAGTGGCTAAGGCTTCACCTTCAACATCTTCCGCAATGATTAATAAAGGTTTTCCACTCTTAGCGATTTGCTCCAACAGAGGCAACAAATCTTTCAAACTGGAGATTTTCTTTTCGTGGATAAGAATGTAGCAATTTTCAAGGACACATTCCATTGTTTCCGTATTGGTTACGAAATATGGAGACAAGTACCCTTTATCAAACTGCATTCCTTCCACGATTTCAAGGGTGGTTTCGATACCTTTGGCCTCTTCAACCGTGATGGTGCCATCATTGCCGACTTTTTCCATAGCTTCGGCAATGATATTCCCAATCTCGGTATCCCCATTAGCGGAAATCGTGGCAACATTTCTTAAAACATCACGGTCATTCTTGACCTGTTTGCTCATTTTAGCTAGACGGTCAACAACAGCGTCTACGGCTTTCTCAATACCGCGTTTAAGTGCCATCGGATTGGAACCTGCGGCAACATTCCGCATACCTTCACGGAAAATGGCTTCCGCTAAAATGGTTGCTGTGGTCGTTCCATCACCAGCGATATCGGAAGTTTTGGATGCCACTTCTTTAACCATCTGGGCACCCATGTTTTCATATTTATCTTCTAATTCAATTTCTTTAGCCACACTTACACCGTCTTTCGTTACGGTTGGGGCACCCCATTTCTTTTCAAGGACAACATTGCGTCCTTTGGGTCCCAAAGTGGCTTTTACGGCTTTACTCAGTTTTACAACGCCCGCCAGAACTCTCCGTCGAGCTTCTTCACCAAATTCTAATTGTTTTGCTGGCATAATTCATCCCTCCTTCTTTTAAGGTTATTCTTCAATTACTGCAAGAACATCTTCCTCGCGAAGAATGACATGCTCTTCACCGTCAATCTTCACTTCCGTACCGGAATACTTGCCCATGAGGATACGGTCACCCTTTTTCAATTCCATGGGGACCCGTTTACCATTATCGTCCAGCCTGCCTGGACCCACTGCGATGACACGCGCTTCCTGAGGCTTTTCCTTCGCCGTGTCGGGGATAATAATACCACCACGCACGGTCTCTTCGGGTTCAATTCGTTTTACAAGAATACGGTCTGCTAATGGACGAACCTTTGTAGCCATAATGCACCATCCTCCATTTGTTGTTGAAGGTTAAGGTTAAGGTTAAGGTTAAAATTAAGTTACTTGACAAACTTATAAATTTCATTGAGGAGGATATATCCATCCTCATAATTTATAACGCAAGCAGTGCATATTTTGTTAGCACTCACTTATAGTGAGTGATAATAACAAATGCGGACGCCACTTGTCAAGTCAGATATTATTAACAAAAAAACGCCTCCAAATACACATATACAATAAACTTTCTCGAAATGGAAAAGTAAGTTTATTACTACCTTCCATTATTTATAGGTCGTATTTGATTTATGCCATAATCTATGATAAAATATGATAATGTTTAACAAAACAGATAAGGTTTATACCATAAAAGAAGTATCGGAACTCACGGGTGTTCCGATATACAAAATACGCCAGTGGGAAAAACAGATTAAGAAACTAAAGCCGAAAAGGCACCCGAAAACTAACTGGCGGTTTTATACAGATGAAGATATAAAAACCCTGCGGGAAGTAAATTATCTGCTTCGGCATAAAAAAATGCGATTGCAGGGAATTGATAACGAATTGACGAAAATCGAACGGCTCGGAGATACTACATTAGACCGTATAGCCATTCAAAATTTACTTCGTCAAATTCGATTAGAATTGAATCAGATTCGTATATTAGCAAAATCGCTAATAGAGGAATAAACAAGATTCAGGTCGGGGCGTGGCGCAGTCCGGTTTAGCGCACTTGACTGGGGGTCAAGGGGTCGCTGGTTCAAATCCAGTCGCCCCGACCATCTTCTTTACGAAAAAATTTTCAAAAGAGCCAGCCCATCTTTGCTTAAACAACTCCCTTTTTCATCTGTATTCAGTCTAACCCTTACCTTCAAAGGGGATACTATAAGCACGAAAAGGTTCTTTTGAATTGAATCTTATTTCGGCGTTCTTGATAACCCCTATCCTCGATTTCCCTCATCTACTTTGACAAAATCCTACACATCTGTTTATTATTACCTTATAATAGCTCCTGAACTTAATAAATGAAACAACAGGCGAAACCGTTATGACCAAAGAACAAAAATTCTACAAAGCATTACAAGATGTTTTCATTGGAGCCAAAATAGAAGGCCAAGGTGGTTTTGTAAATCTAATGAAAATCAAATCAAATTATTATCAAAAAATTGAAAAATTTCTTAAAGATGATATCGAAAAAGCTTTAGAAAAATATCCATCTTTCAGAGAAGAGCTTTTTGATAAATTATATAATTTTTTTAATAGATACTTTACCGAAAGTGGCTCTATTTACTTCAATTCTACACCTTTTCATAATAATGTCTACGAAAAGGTTTATACCGATGAAAAGGATGTCATTCTCTTTTGGAAAACACAGATGCTTTACTATGTAAAGACAGATAGAATATTTAAGAGCATGCCTGTGGAGTTTGATAATTACAGATTTTATTTTGATGCATCAACAATAGAAAATAAAAAAGCCAATGAAAAAAGAAGTTTGATTTATGAATTGAACCAAATAAAAGAAGACCAAATAATAGTTTTCAATGTTTATTATTCCGAAAAAGGGAGAGTAACAAAAACTAAAGATATTTTGGAAGAACTGAAGAAAAAAAATATAAAAATTGACGAAGAACGATTAGAAAGAGCATTTCGAATATTCGAAAAACAGAGCGAAGTAGATTTTTTTATCAACAAAAATGCAAAAGCATTTTTGCAAGAACAATTTAAACTGTGGAGTTATCAATACTTCTGGGAAGGTGCCAAGGAATGGACAGCCGATAGAGTTAACGAATTGCAAATTCTTAAAGATATAGCATTTAAAATAATAGATTTCATAAGTCAATTTGAAGATGAACTGGTAAAAATCTGGAACAAACCAAAGTTTGTCAAAAACTCAAATTATGTCATTACGCTGGATAGAATTTACAAAAATTCCCCTTCTATGAAGGGGTGGCAGGCGAAGCCTGACGGGGTAGTTGAATGGTATGATTTGCCGTTTAATCCTGAACTTAAAGAAAGAGCAAAAGAGTTGCGGAAAGCAGGAAATTTATCTGAAGTATTGCTTTGGCAACAACTAAAAAATAAACAGCTTTTAGGTTTGGACTTTGACAGACAGAAAATTATCGGAAATTATATTGTTGATTTATATTGTAAAAATTTAGGAGTTGTTATTGAGATTGATGGAGCAAGTCATAACGATAAAATTGAATATGATAAAGTAAGAGATGAGTATCTAAAATCTCTTGGATTGAGAGTTATACATATTTCCGATTTAGATGTAAAGAAAAATCTGGAAGGAGTAATGGCATATTTAAAAAGTGAATTAACTAACACCCCGTCTGCTAACGCAGACACCCCTCTACAAGAGGGGAATTTACTAGAAAAAATCTTAAATCATACAAACATAAACGAACAAATAAAAGAATGGCAAGAACTTGGGATTGTAGATGAAAAGTTTAAAACAAGTGATGTCTTTGAAAATGATTTAAACGGCAAGTATTTATCAAAAAAGTATGAGCATTTGCCGATTGATACAAAATATTTTAAAGACTTAGAACCTGAGATATTGAGTTTATTTGATGATTTAGATAATCAATTAGACGGCTGGCTGATAAAAAGTGAGAATTATCAAGCATTAAATACTATCCTGCCTAAATTCAAAGAAAAAGTGCAGACAATTTATATTGACCCGCCGTTTAATTTAGATTCATCGGACCAATTTATGTATCGCACAAATTACAAAGATGCCAACTGGGCAACATTGCTTGAAAACAGATTAAGAATTGCAAAAGAATGGCTGAATGAAAAAGGAAGCATCTTTGTTCGTTGCGATTACAATGGAAACTGGATTGTTAGATGTTTGATGGATGAGATTTTTGGGAAAGAGAATTTTAGGAATGAGATAATTCTTAATAGAAAAAGACAATCTATTGGAACGCCTGATAAACTTGAAAACGAAAGTGAAAATTTATTTCTCTATTCAAAATCAGAGTTCTTCTATAAAAATGATATTTACAAATCAAGATCACTAACAAATATCAAATGGACAGGATTTTTAAAACAAGAAAAAAGAAATCCACCAGAAAGATATTTTTTTGGAAAAAAATTAATTCCCCCAGACAACCAGCATTTTTCACTCATACAAGAAAAAGTTGATAAACTATTGAATGAAAACTATTTGAGATTGAAATGTAAAGAATGTGATGCAATTTACTACTTTGATGATGAAGAACGAAAAGAAAAATTTATTGATTATATTTTAAAGGCAAAAGATAAGTTCAAATATTATGATATAACAAACAAATCAAAGGTTTATGGAATTAAAACACTTGATAAATGTTTAAACTGTAATAGTGATAATTGGAAAGTGGAATATCTAACATCTGATGAATCAAAAATAACAGATAATTGGAAGGATATACCATCATACTCTGATAAACAAAATTTTTCAACTGAAAATTCTGAAAATCTATTAAAAAGAGTAGTAGAATTAACAACAAAAGAAAATAATATAGTTATTGATTTCTTCCTCGGCTCTGGCACTACAATCGCAGTAGCCCATAAACTCGGCAGAAAATGGATTGGCGTAGAAATGGGAGAGCATTTTTACACGGTAGTTTTGCCAAGAATGAAAAAGGTTTTGGCTTATGATAAATCAGGAATAAGCAAAGAGTTGAAAACTCCCCGTCAGACTTCGTCTGACACCCCTCTGCAAGAGGGGATTTATCAAGGTGGCGGCTTTTTCAAATACTACGAACTTGAACAATACGAAGAAACACTTGCCAATACAGTTTACGAAAATCACGATATGTATATTGCAGGCAACAAATCAGTTTATGAACAATATGCATTTTTAAAAGACGAGAAGATGCTGAAAGCATTAGAGATTGACTATGAAAATAATAAAGTAAAAGTAGATTTGAGTAAACTTTACGCTAACATAGACATTGCCGAAACGCTTTCTAACCTAACAGGCAAATGGATTAAAAAGATAAAGCCGGATGAAGTAGAGTTTGAAGATGGAACTGTAGTAAATACAAAAGATTTGGATTATAAATTAATAAAACCTTTAATTTGGTGGGAGTAGTATGAAAATTGAAAATTATAAAATATTACTAAACTTTATTTCTTTAACTAAACAAGATTTCGAATTTATTATTTATAGAAAAGAAAATAAAGGAGAAAAGAAAGAAGATATTGGTAGTAATACTTATTCTAATACACTACCTATAAAAATTGATATTCTTGAAGAAAGAACAAAATATTGGATATCCTTTATACAAAGAGATGATTTTGAAAAATTTGTTTGCAAGCCTGAATATAATATTAAAGTCACAGAACACTACTTATATTATTGTTTAAAGACTCAAGTACAAAAAAAATTATCATCTGATGAATACATAATACCAAATAATAAATTTAGGAAAGAAATCTTTCTTATATTGAATAAACATCCTGAAGGTAAAGAATGTTTGCTTTTGTCGCCTTATTATCTCAAATCAGAGAAAAGATTTGGATTTCTTATTGACTTTAAATTTATAAAAGAAAGTAATTATGAATTTAATAGAAAAATTCAACAGTTAAGCTTAAGTTTAGATAAGGATTTCAAAAGCAATTCAAATTTCTACATTGATAAATACAATAAAATAGAAGAATTTAAAACTAAATTATATTCAAAAATTTTCCCTTTACAATTTGAAGATAATAATTTTGAATTAGAGGGAAAATTAATAAGTGTAACTGCAGCTACTCTTAAAACTAAAACATATATTGTAGGAAATTCTAATGAGAGCAATTCGCAATTCATGGGTATCAAAAATTATGGACCATATAAATCATTAGAAAAACCAATAACGTTATTGTTCTTTTTTAGAAATGAACATAAACTGCTGGCTTCTGATTTAGCAAAAGCATTAAGGGGAGAGATGTTTAATACTTTTGATGGTATTGTTAGTTTTTTTAAAATTCCTAGTATAAAAATTAAAGGTATTGAAGTGAAGGATAATGATTTTACTAAGTCGATTAAAATCGAGATTGAAAATAAAACTAATGAAAATCTTATACCTATTATAATTTTATCTAAGAATGAGAATGAATTATATTATAAAATTAAATATGAGATTTTAAAAAACCACAAAATGGCAGTTCAATTTGTATCTTTAGAATTATTGAAAAATAAAGAATCATTAAAGTGGAGCGTATCGAATATTGGACTTCAGATTTTTTCTAAACTTGGTGGAATACCATGGTTAGTAAAACCAGAAAAAAATAGAACTTTAATTATAGGTATTGGACAATCACATGAACTAAGTCAAACAAATAACAATCAATTCAAAATAACTAAATATTTTGCGTATTCTGTACTAACAGATTCTTCTGGTTTGTTTAAGGAAATTAAATCAGTTGGTAAGTACTCTGAACAACAATCATACTTAAAAAAATTATCGGAATTTATTTCGGAAATCATTAATAATCATATAAATGATTATGATAATTTTGTAATTCATTGTCCATTTAAAATAAAAAAATATGAATTAGATAAAATTAAAGAAACATTATCAAAATTGCATAGTAACAACAAACGATTTGTGCTTCTTAAAATCAATGATAATAACATATATTTTGGATTTAATCTATTTGTTAATAGTCTTGTACCTTATGAGAGCACATTCTTGCAGTTAAGTGAAAATGAATTTTTAATATGGTTTGAAGGGTTGCAATACCATAATCCACTAATCAATAAGAGAATATCAGGACCTACGCATATTGAGTTTTATTATACTAATAAAAAATTAACTTTAGAGGATCAAAAATTATTTTTACAAGAAGTATTAAATCTTTCTGGTGCAAATTGGCGGGGATTTAATTCAAAATCAACCCCTATATCCATACATTATACAAGACTTGTATCAAAGTTCATTAAATGTTTTTCAAAATACGAAGAAATTGATATAGAAAACATAAATCCATGGTTTTTGTAAATATGACCAATATTAAAGAAAATGATATAATAATTTTGATTGGTGCAGGTTGCAGTAAAGAGGCTGGCATTCCTACATCTTTAGATATGATAAAAGAAATTGAACATCTGATAATAGAAGAAGATGATTGGAAAAAATACAAAGAGTTGTACTATTTTTTAAAAAGTAGCATATTATATGCTGATGGGTTAAGGGGTAATTATGAAGAAAACTTAAATATTGAACGTTTGGTACATACATTGAACGAGTTAGAAAAAAAAGAGGAACACCCCATTTTCCCATTCATTGGAAGCTGGAATTCAAAGGTTGTTGAACTTTGTGGAAATAATTTTGATGAAATAAAAAAATTTAAGAAAATAATTTTGGATAAGTTGAAAAACTGGGTTACTCTTGATGACTATTCAAAGGCAAATTATTACCAATATTTTTTTGAATTTCAAAAACAACTTGAATTTCCGCTGAGAATATTCTCCTTAAATTATGATTTATGCTTAGAAAAGAATAATAATCAAGTTTTACTATAGAGTCGGGTTTCGATGAGCAAAGAAAATGGCAATGGCAAAGGTTTGAGAAGAATGAGAATATGCCTGTGAATATCTACTTTTATAAAATGCATGGTTCTATTAATTGGAAACGTAATCAAGATGGTTTTCTAAGTTTTTCAGATGAAGTAAATCAAATTACGGAACCAGATCTAATTTTTGGAACTAATTACAAATTGCAATACATAGATCCTTATCTCTTTTATGCTTATGAATTTAGAAAATATTCATTAGAAAGTGTGCTAATCATTACAATAGGTTATAGTTTTTCTGATGATCATATTAATGGAATTATTGGGCAAGCTATTAGAAGCCAAACAACCAAAAAACTTTTAGTAAATTTATATGAAGAAAACAATAAAGATGAAGAAAAAATTAAGAATGTAATAGCAAAAAAGATTAAATCAAAACCCGAGCAAATATTCTTAAAGAATCAAAAAGCATCTGAATTCTTGAAAGGACTTCTTAATGAAGAAGCATTAGTTAATTTTTTTGATCAAGATACAGAATTTGATTAAATAGATTGATATGATGTTACATGTTTATTTTTCAATTAGAAATTGGATTAGGAAAATAAGAGAAAATGAAGTGGAGTTTGAAGATGGAACCAAAATTAATACCAAAGATTTGGATTATAAATTAATAAAACCTTTAATTTGGTGGGAGTGATATGAAACAAGAAATTAGCCATATTGCCGAATCAAGTTAAAAATTAACATGAAAACAAATACTAAATGAAATATTAAAAGGAGAACATTATGGACCTATACCTTCAAAACATAGCAGAAAACTTTAATTTAAATAACCTGCCTGCGGATTGGCTGGGCGTTGACTTTGAAAAATTTTCAAATGAAAAATCGCTTTTTGACTATCAGCAAACAGCCATTGAAAACGCTTTAAAAATTTTGTATTTGTATTACGATGAATACAAAGAAAATAAAAACAAATTTTACGAGCGTTATCAAAACAATGGACTAAATCAAGATTTAAGCTACAATATAAAGAATGAAAAGAATGAAAGCAAAACCTTAAAATATCTACTGGAATACGATAAAGATTATCCAATTAATGATGATAAAATATCTTTTGAGTGTTTTATCAATCGGATGTGCTTTTGGATGGCTACCGGATCCGGTAAAACACTTGTAATTGTGAAATTACTTGAACTTCTTGGCTATTTAATACAAAATAATAAAATTCCTAAAAAGGATATTTTGTTTTTAACCTATCGTGAAGACCTGTTAGAACAATTTAAAGAACACGTAG
Organism: Candidatus Hydrogenedens sp.; assembly: GCA_035378955.1. Lineage (NCBI taxonomy): Bacteria > Pseudomonadati > Candidatus Hydrogenedentota > Candidatus Hydrogenedentia > Candidatus Hydrogenedentales > Candidatus Hydrogenedentaceae > Candidatus Hydrogenedens > Candidatus Hydrogenedens sp. The sequence continues at coordinate 12,188 of DAOSUS010000084.1, forward strand.
AAGAGTTTAATCACTCAGGGCCAAAGATACAAATCAACTTAATCAACTTAAGAGAATATGCTTCTAATAAAATAAATCCTGCTTTGAAGTTCAGTAATTCTGTAGATGTTTATTTTTATCGCAGTGATTTAATCTCTGATGAACAAAAAGATAAAATTATTAATTACAAAAACTACGATAACAACGGCAATTGGTATATACTTTTAGATGAAGCCCACAAAGGAGACAGAGAAGATAGCAAAAGACAAATGATTTATTCGATTTTGAGCAGAAACGGTTTTATGTTCAACTTTTCTGCCACTTTTACCGATGATAGGGACTATGCAACCTGTGTTTACAACTTTAACCTTGCCCGTTTTATTGAGTCAGGATACGGAAAACATATCTATATTTCAAAAGAAAGTATAAAAGCATTAGAAAATAAAGACAATGTTATTGATACAGAAAAACAAAAAATTCCTTTAAAAGTATTTATTCTTCAAGCAGCAATTAATAAATGTTTCAATCAAGTACGAAAAATTTCAAGTAATCTTTATCATAAACCATTATTGCTTACATTAGTTAACTCGGTAAATACCGACGATTCTGATTTAGAGTTATTTTTTAAAGAGATTGAAAAAATTGCAACAGGTCAAGGAAATAACGAAATTTTTAATTTGGCCAAAAATGAAATAATAAAAGTTCTTTCAGATGGACAAGCCAAATTTGAATTTGAAAATGAACAGTTAAATAAAAATATTTTAGAAACAATAAACCAAACAAGCTTCAATGAAATATTACAATATGTTTTCAATTCTGAAAAAAATGGCAACATTGAAGTATTAAAAATACCTTCCAATAAGCAAGAACTCATATTTAAGCTTGCTACATCTGATAAACCGTTTGCTTTGATGAAGATTGGCGATATTACAGAATGGATAAAAAACAAACTTAGCAATTATGAAATTATAGAAAGATTCGACAATGAAAGTATATTCAAACAAATTAATCAAAACGAAGATATAAACATACTGATGGGCTCTCGTTCTTTCTACGAAGGATGGGACAGCAATAGACCAAATATCATTT
>DAOSUS010000085.1:0-2739 GCA_035378955.1 Candidatus Hydrogenedens sp.
ATTTTTTCTAATTATAATCAGACATTGCAGAGGCTTATTAACCAACGAACGAGTGAACTATATAATAGCAGGGAATTAATAAAATCTACTTTATATTCTATTGGTGATGCTGTAGTGAGTGTTGATAAAGATGGGTATGTTATAGATATAAATCGTTCTGCAAAGGAACTAATAGGCTTGAGTGCGAAAGATGCTGTCGGTAAGAAAGTGGACGAGATTATACAATTAGAGGATTATACGACACGACAAAAGTTAGAAAACCCAATTTATAAAACCCTTCAAACGGGAGAAAGAATTGATATTGGTAATAATACATTGTTGATATCCAGAACAGGAGAAAAATATAACATTGCGGATAGTTGTACCCCTATTTATGATGAGGAGAGGAACTTGTTAGGTGCCGTTTTTGTATTTCGGGATGTAACAGAAGAATACAAGCAGAAACAGAAATTATTGGATAGTGAATTATTCCAGCGAACACTGATGGAAAGTGTTCAGGCAGGTGTTGTTTTAATAGATTACGAAACGCATGTGATTGAATATATAAATCCTTCGGGAGCACGAATGTTTGGAGCGGAAAAGGAGGAGATTATCGGAAAGGTTTGTCATAAATTTTTATGTCCTGCGGATGTAGGTCATTGTCCAGTTCACAGCAAAGAAACAGAAATAGTAAATCAGGAAAAAATTTTGCTTACGGCTGATGGAACGGAAAAACCTGTTCTAAAATCAGTGAAAATAATTAGTTTGGGAGGTAAGGATAAGATAGTAGATTGTTTTATAGATATAAGTAAAGAAAAGGATATTGAGAATGAATTACGCAATACCAATCAACAATTACTTTCTGCGGTTCAAAGGGCGCAGGAATTAGCGGTAAAAGCGGAATTAGCCAATATGGCAAAAAGCGAGTTTTTAGCCAATATGAGCCACGAAATCCGAACGCCTATGAATGCAATTATAGGTATGACAAGCCTTTTACTGGATACAGAATTAGACCCGCAGCAGAGGCACTTTGCAGAAGTTATCCAATCCAGCGGAGAGTCTTTACTATCTTTAATAAACGATATTTTAGATTTTTCAAAAATAGAAGCACGAAAATTAGATTTAGAGGAGATAGATTTTGACTTAATTAGTATGCTGGAAGACTTTTCTAATGTAATGGCTGTTAGGGCTAATGAAAAAAATCTTGAATTGGTCATAGCAACTGATGATAATGTCCCGAGTTTAATAAAAGGAGACCCAGGGCGGATTCGACAAATATTAGCAAATCTGGTTGGGAATGCGATTAAATTTACTCAAAAGGGAGAGGTCAAGGTTCAAGTAAGTTGTGTGGAAGAGACGGATGATGATGCGATGTTGAAATTTGTAGTGACAGATACAGGTATTGGTATTCCAAAAGATAAAGTAAAAAACCTATTTCAAAAGTTTACTCAAGTAGATGCCTCAATGACGCGCCGATTTGGGGGAACGGGGTTGGGATTAGCTATTTCCAAAGAACTTGCTCAAATGATGCATGGGAGTATTGGTGTTGAAAGTATATATGGCAAGGGTTCTACTTTTTGGTTTACGATAAGAGTGAAGAAACAAAAAAATGTTAAACCCAAAACATATATTTTCCCGGAAGATTTACAAAATGTCCGAATTTTAATAGTAGATGATAATGCAAGCAATCGTGAAATATTACGAATGCGATTAAAATCATGGGGAGCCCGTCCAGAAGAAGCCCCGGATGCTTTTACTGCGTTGAATATATTAAAGGCGGCAAAAAAAGAGAATGACCCGATACAACTTTGTATTATAGATATGCAGATGCCAGAAATGGATGGGGAAACACTTGGGAAAATTATTGCAAAAGATGAAAATTTATCCGATACTGTTCTGGTAATGCTAACTTCCATCGGGATACGGGGTGATGTTAAAAAATATAAAGAAATTGGGTTTTCTGCATATTTAACAAAGCCTATTCGACATAACGAATTGTTTGATATTTTAACAGCACTTTTAAGTATGTCAAAAACAAAACAAATGGAAGGAGAACGACCTTTCTTTACACCTTCTATCATTACGCGACATTCTGTCAGGGATATACAAAAACAAATAAGAAAATTCAAGGTAAAGGTTCTTCTTGCAGAGGATAACTTAGTGAACCAACAAGTCGCTGTGGGAATGTTAAGTAAATTAGGTGTTACTACAGAGGTAGCCAATCATGGGAAAGAGGCTTTGGATTTACTTTCTAAAAATGATTACGACCTTGTATTTATGGATGTGCAGATGCCCGAAATGGATGGTTATCAGGCAACACAAGCGATACGAGAGGGATTGGCAGGTGAGAAAAATAAAAACATAGTGATTATAGCAATGACGGCTCATGCTCTTGAGGGGGATAGGAGTAAGTGTATTGAAGCAGGTATGAATGACTATATTTCTAAACCTATTGTTATAGAACGATTGGTAGAAGTATTAGAAAAATGGACATCTGAAAAAATGCAGATAGAAAAAGAGCCTTTAACAATTGTAAAGAAATTTCCTTCCGATAAAGAACATTCTACCTCAAAGACTACCCATACAGATATCCGTATGGTATTTGATTACAAATCATTTATGAAACGAGTTATGGAGGATAAAGAATTAGCCCGAACGATTCTCAATAGTTTTATGGAAGATGTGCCAAAACAGATAGAAATATTAAAGAAATATATAGAAGAGAATCGTATTACAGAGGCGGAACGACAGGCTCATTCA
>DAOSUS010000085.1:2749-13149 GCA_035378955.1 Candidatus Hydrogenedens sp.
CTCTGCCAATATAGGTGGCGAACAAGTTCGTGAACTTGCTTTTCGTATAGAAAAACTATGTAAAGAAGGGAATATCACAGAAGTGCCGGAATTAATCAAACAATTAGATGAGCAGTTTAAGGAACTTTCAGAAAAAATAAAGGAAATATTCTATGACTGAAGTAAAAGATAAAATACGGATACTAATTGCAGAGGACGATTTGGTATCTCGTCTTATGTTGGTTTCCGCTATACAGAAATGGGGATATGAACCTATTGCGGTGGATAATGGCAAAGATGCTCTGGAAATATTAGCCGGGGCATATCCTCCCTTGCTCACAATATTGGATTGGGTTATGCCTGAAATGGACGGTATTGATGTGGTTCGAACTGTTCGCAAGAATTATGGCAATACCCTTACTTATATTATTATGCTAACAACCAAAACAGAGAAGGAGGAAGTTATAGAGGGATTAGAAGCGGGGGCGGATGATTATATTCGTAAGTCTTTTGATGTAGATGAACTTTGGGCTCGGATTCGTGTCGGGTTGCGAACTGCTCAACTACAGAAGGATTTGATAGAAATGCAGAAAGTGCTTGAATACGAAGCAGTTCATGATACGCTAACAGGTTGTTTGAATAGGAGAGGAATTCTGGAACGGTTAAAAGAAGAATTGGAACGTTCCGAAAGAACCGGAGAACCGCTGTGTGTCGCCATGTGCGATTTAGACCATTTCAAAAAGATTAATGATACTTACGGACATCAAACGGGGGATGATGTATTGAAAGGTTTTGTTCAAATTGTTCGCTCCCAATTGAGACAGTATGACCAGATAGGTAGATTGGGAGGAGAAGAATTTTTGATTATTATTCCCAATATTATGGAATCTTATGCTCAAAATACATTAGAACGACTAAATAAAATTGTGTATGATACAGAGATTATTACATGCACAGAAAAAATTAAAATTACGGTAAGCATTGGTGGTATAATAGTCAAGGAAAAGGCGAATATTGATAATATAATTAAACTGGTGGACGAAGCATTGTATACGGCAAAAGAAAAAGGAAGGAATCAAGTTTGCTTTTATGGAGTAAAATAAATGGATATATACTAACCAGAATTTGAAGGTAAGAAAGTCCTACTGATTGATGATGACCTGACACAGTTAAGACTGATGGAAGGATTGCTAAAAAAGATAGGATTTTCTGTTTTTGCCTTTCAATCGCCTGTTCAAGCATTAAAGAATGTTACTCGGGACAATCCTCCCGACCTGGTCATTACAGATATTTATATGCCCGAAATCAATGGTTGGGAACTGTGTCGTTGCCTTCGTTCGGATGTAATGCCATATACAAAAGATGTTCCTATTTTGATTATTTCTTCTATATTTTTGGGGGAAGGAATACTGAAAACGGCTCAAGAAGCAGGTGCCGATGATTTTATTGAAATGCCTATTGACCCTGAAAAGTTAGTGCTTACAATTCAAAGAGTGCTTGAGTCCAGAAAAAGAGAAAAGATAGTCAATCGGATTTTGTGGGTTGCTGATTCTGAAGAAAATAACCTTTCTGTTCCAGGCAGTAACTATTGTTTAAAACAGGTTAGTTCAATTAAACAAGCCATAAAATCAATTAATGAAAAAAAATATGACCTGGTTATTATTTCTCACAAGTTATATGAAGACCCTACTTTGTTGATAAAAAAGATATATGAAATATCGGATCAAACGATAATCATTGCAGTAGTTTCAGAAAAAACAACAAGAGATTTTATTTATTGGTTAGAAAAGGGTATTTCGGCAATTATAAAAGAGCCAGCACCTATTGAGCATATTATCAACCTTTACGAGAAAATTAAATTAGAAAAAACTTTAATCCAAACGAGGGAACTATTAGAACAAAAAGTTAGAGAATCTCTTGGTGAAGAATTGAAGTGGGCAACCATTCTGGATGCCATTCCCTCCGGTGTTTTTGTAAAAGATGAAAATTTGAAATATATTCGTGTGAACAAGTCCTATGCAGTTTTTTTCAACCAAAACCATAAAGAATTTGCTAACTTTGATGATAAAGAACTCTTTGATGAGCCTTCTGCCGATGAATTTATTTCTATATGTAAACAGGCTCTCAATGGGAATATATATCAAAATTCGGATTTAGCCCTTTATATTTCTGGAGAAGAGAAAATCTTTAATGCTTTTATTGCTCCATTACGAGATGCAGAAGGTAGAACTAAAGGAGTTTATGGAGCATTCCAAGATGTTACAGAAATACGGAAATTACAGCAAAATTATAAAAACTTATTTGAGTCCATGCAGGAAGCGTTTGCCGAACATGAGTTTGTATATGATGAACATGGAATGCCTGTAGATTATCGGTTTCTTATTGCAAATGAAGCATTTCAAAAAATGACGGGATTGAAAGTTAAGGATATTATTGGTAAAACCGTTAAAGAGGTTTTGCCAAATATTGAGCCTTTCTGGGTATTAACCTATGCACAGGTAGTGGTTACAGGGAATTCCATAACATTTGAGATGTTTTCAGATTCATTAAACCGCCATTATCTTGTTCATGCGTTTAAGACAGGGGAACATCGTTTTGCATGTATCTTTACAGACATAACGGAAAAGAAGAGATTTGAAGAAGAAATTAGAAGATTAAATCGGGAATGGCAACTCACTTATGATAATATCAATAGTATTATCTGGTTTTTAAATAAGAATTTTGAGATAACAAAAACAAATAATGCAGTTATTAAACTACTCAAATTAACTCCGGATGAAGTTCTTGGTAAAAAATGTTGGGAAATTGTTCATGGGACACACGAAGCCCCTTCTTTTTGTCCTGTAATTCGCTTGTTAAAAACAAAGAAAAGAGAAACATTAGAATTCCAGAGAGATGACCGTTGGTATGAAGTTGTTGTTGACCCTGTTTTTGGTGATAATAATCAATTGACTGGGTTTATTCATATTTTGTCTGATATAACCGAACGGAAGAGAATGGAAAATGAGAAAGAAGAATTACAAAAACGATTGATTCAGTCTCAGAAGTTGGATACTATCGGGAAATTAGCAGGTGGTGTTGCACATGATTTTAATAATATGTTAAGTGTGATTATGGGCAATATAGATTTGTCCATACTTAAATTGGAAACAGGGGAACCCGTAAAGGAGAATTTAGAAGAAGTCCGTAAAGCAGTAGAACGGGTTTCTGAATTGACCAAGAAGATACTTGCTTTTGGACAAAAGCAGGATATGAATCCCAAGGTTTTAGATTTAAATAATGAAATCTCTACGCATATTAAATTGTTAAAAAGGGTTATTCCCGAAAGAATAGAGATTAAATGGATACCCTGTGAAGATTTGTGGAATGTTTATTTAGACCCTGCTCATCTGGATATGATATTGCTTAATCTTTGTGTGAATGCACGCGATGCCATACCTAATGAAGGGAAAATTACAATTGAAGTGGCTAACAAAAAAATAGATATGTCCGTTGCAAAAAGATACCCAAATGCTATTCCGGGAGAATATGTTATGCTTCGTGTCTCTGATACAGGGACGGGGATTGCACCTGAAATTATGGATAAAATATTTGAACCTTATTTTACTACGAAGAAACCGGGAGAAGGCACAGGTTTAGGTTTGGCAACTCTCTATGGAACCGTTAGACAAAATAATGGATTTGTTACCGTAGAAAGTAGTTTAGGGAAGGGAAGCACCTTTACTATATATCTTCCAAGATATAAAGAGGGAAAAGACAAAGAGAAAGAGAATTCTAATAATTGGGACTATAAACTTGATGTAATACCGGAAGAAAAAAGAGGGGCGGTACTCATTATAGAAGATGAAAAAAGTGTGTTAGAGATATTAAATCAGATTGTTTATCGAATGGGTTTTGAACCTATTTTAACAAATGGCCCGATAGAGGCTCTGGAACAAGCCCAACAAAATAAGAGCAAGATAAAATTACTCATTTCTGATATTGTTTTACCTGTGATGAACGGTTTCGATTTATCTAAAAAGATAGAAGAAATTATTCCATCTATAAAGAAGATTTTTATCACCGGTTATTCGGAAGAACTTAAAATTAAACCTTCACAAGAAGTGCATCTGGTCAAAAAACCTTTCTCCGTTCAGATATTAACACAAAAAATAAAAGAGGTATTGGAACTGTAACATCCATCTAAAATTTATGTAGAATAATCTGTGTTTACCCCAATAAAAACTGTAATAAATTTTATCGAATAGACCGAAGGGTTGGAGAGCGAAATATGACAAGAATACCCCTAACACATTTTTTATAACGATTGTTTCACAAACCCTATCCATTTATCTATAATGTCTATCACATTCTTCTCATAGTCACATTCATAACATCCGTTTTTTCACGACATTCGTTATATATCTCCCATTCGCCCCATCTGTCCCATTTGTCTTATCTGTTTTATCCCATCAGATAACTATTAATTTCCTCAACAAATTTCTTTATTTTATCACGAACACGACGATAAATATTGAGTTTTTCCTCTTCTGTCTTTGCAAATTGAGCAAGATATGGTGGGTCCTCAAATCCCACATGGATAATTTTTGTTTTTCCCGTGAAAAGGGGACACCGTTCTCGGGCATTATCACAAACAGTGACGACAAGGTCAAAATCACGGGAAGGTAGTTCAGCAACCGTTTTTGAATAATGATGAGATATATCAACACCCACTTCCCCCATAACTTGGACTGCATAGGGATTTAACCCATGCTTTTCTACACCAGCCGAAAAAGGCTCAATACTATCATTCCAGAGATATCGTGTCCAGCCTTCTGCCATCTGACTTCGGCAGGAATTTCCAGTGCATAAAAATAATATCTTCTTCTTTTTTCTTTCAGACATTCTTCAATTCCTTCTATTTAGATGAGTTCTGAAAGTTTTCAATACGATGAAAAGTTAAATAGTTTGCGTCATGAAAATTATTGGCTCCACCAAAATCATCGTTATAAGCAGTGCGAACGACTGCAATAATATCTTCATTTTCAAATACCCAGTCCGCATATTGAAAACCATGTTTATCCATTTCAGGATGATGAAGTAGGGTATTGCAGAGTTTCCACTCCTTCAAATCAGAACTGGAAGCAAGAACAAGAGTATTGCGAATTTGAGCAGGGTGTCTTTCTTTTATTTGTTCGGGTGATGGCCAATTGCAAAGTGTCCAGTATTTTTTTGTTTGCTCATCAAAGCGTATAGTAAATTTGGTTGTTCCTCCATTAAAATTTACAAAACCTGTTTGAGGGTCAAAAGAAATCTGTTTTCCATCATCAGTAATAGAAATTATGGCAGACTTTCCCCCTATTCTTGTATCAACACGAAGCATGTTGACAAGTTTTCCATCTGGAGTAGGTATCACATTCCCTTCCAGCCATCCATAAAATTCACCATTTAACCAGTCTTTTGATTTTGGTATGCAATTGCTAAAAGTCCAACTTTCAGAATCTAACAAATTGGACCCAATAGGAGCACTCATAACAAATGCACGATAGCGGTCCCCCCACTTATCACTACCCATAGCATCTTCAAATGCACGCCAGATTCTACCGTTAAATTCAATAACAGGAACCGGTGCGGTATGATATTGGGCTGTAGCTAAAATTCCTGATTTTTTACTTATAGGTTCTGTCCATGTCCAGCCTTCATCATCCGATTTACGAATTACAATATTCCCATGATGACGGTCTGTCCCTAACATATATATTTCGTTATTGTATTTAAAAATACTTGCCCAGAACATTCCTTTTAAGGTTGCTATTCTTTTCCATGAAATCCCTCTATCTTCAGAACGATATACATGTGTAACTGCTAACGAATGTTCTGTAGACATAGGACCGAACTCATCATGTTTTGCTAAATAAATTCCATCGCGGACAATGACAATACCGGGTGAGCCTATATATATACCTGTATTGGCACATGAATGAGTAATGACAATTCCCGGAGGCAATTCTGAAAAAAGAGTATTAGAACAAGTTAGTAAAATAAAAAAGAATGACCACATAAAGTACTTCCTATTTTAATAACAATAGTATACAATATTTTATTTTCATGTAATAATCGATAGAAAAAATGTTTTCCCTTTGGATTAATTTTTTTACTTAACGATAAGTATATATATGATTTGATTTTTATATTGTCGTTTTGATATATATAATTGCATATTAAAAAAAGGTAAGGATTATGGCTACATTAATAAAACAAGTTATAGAAATAGAAGAAAATGCTGAGAAAACTTTAGAAGAGGCAAAACAGAAGGCAAAGAAAATTCTTGAACAAGCAGACGAAGAAATAAAGCAAATCGTTTTAGATATAGAAAAGAAGATAGAAGAAAGAATTAAAATTTATCGGGAACAGGCAGAACAAAAAGAAAAACAAGAAGAAGAAAAATTAAAGGTAGCAGGTGAAGGAGAGATTAAGAAAGTAAAAGATATTCCCCAGTCAAAGATTGATGCACAAGTTCAATTTGTTGTTCGTAAACTAAAAGAATTTTAAGAGAAAAAGAAGAAGAGAACGGGCTATGGCTATAGACCGAATGAAAAAAGTAACGCTATTGACGCCTGTGAAGGCTTCACAAAGACTTTTGAAAACTATCCATAGTTTAGGTGTATGTGAAGTTTCTGATGTGTTAAATAATTATCCGGAATTAAAAGATGCATTGAAAAGACCCACTATTGTAACGGATGAAATTGATAGCAATCTTCAGAAAATTCAAACAATACTTTCCTTATTAGATATTTTTTCCCCTGTTGTTAAAGGTTTTATACAAGGTTTAGCCCCTGTTCCATTACTGATTACAAAAGAAGAATTAGATAATGCGTTGCATAAATTTGACCTGGAAGAAGTTTATAAAGAAGCACAATTATTAGATACTGAATATCGAAAGGTAGAAAGAAATATCTCATCAATAGAAAATCAAATTACTGAATTAGAGCCGTTCGAAGATTTACCTTTCGCTATTCATGAGTTTCGTAAGCCACAAAAAATAAAATTAATTTTTGGTAAAATTGTTAATGCTTCATATCAAGCACTTCAAAAAGATAATAATTTTAAGAAAAAGACAGCCGTTGAGATTGTTTACCCGGGACAATATTATAGGAAATCGGATAAAGTAGGTGAACTACCCAAATATGGACCTAAAGATATTATTCGTATTTTGGTTGCTTGTTTACCAGATGATTTATCTGAAGTGCAGAAAAGACTGAGAGAATATGGGTTTGAAGAGATAAGTTTGCCCGAAATTAATGGGACAGTTCGTGACCATATACGAGAACTAAAGGCGGATTTATCTACATTAAAAGTGCAAGCCCAGGAAATTGCTAATAAGGCATATAAACTATCTGTTCACCGTAGGACAGCAGAAGTATTAAAGGCATATTGGGAAAATAAAAAACGAATGGTTTTGAGTAAATCAAAAGCGGTGGAAGGGAAATGGATACAAATATTTACGGGCTATGTAAGAGAAATTGATTTACCTAAATTACAACAAGTTATAAAGAATGAAATGCCCGAAGTTTCTATTTTAGTAGAAGACCCCGCACCAGGCGAGGATGTCCCTATAAGTATATCGTTGCCTCCATTAATAAAGCCTATTCAGATGTTAATTAATATGTATGGGCTTCCTCCTTATGATTTCTTTGACCCATCTCCTACTTTGATATGGGGTTTCTTATTATTTTTTGGTATATGTTTTGGTGATGTAGCTTATGGGTTAATACTCCTATTTGCAAGTCTCTATATAATGAAGCGAACAAAACCATACGAAGGAATTTGCAATTTTGCAAAATTATTATTTTTTGCTTCAATTCCTACGATTATATGCGGTTTCCTATTAGGTTCATTATTCGGTGATTTATATAAGCCTGAATATTTAGGGGAAAACAATATATTACAGCGGATTATGGAAAAGACAACTGTTTTAAATCCAATGGACCAACCCGTTGTTCTATTATTAATTGCTTTGGTGATTGGTGTATTAAATCAATTTTTCGGTATCGGTTTGAAAATGTATGGTATGGCAAAGAGGGGAGATAAAGCAGGTGCGGTAATGGACGGATTAATGTGGTTAATAGCCCTTCCAGGTTTCATTATTATTGTTAGCGGAATGTTTGTAACTCCACCTTCCTGGTTGAGTTGGATAGGTATTGCACTTTTTGGAATTGGTGCCTTAGGACTGGTATTAACGCAGGGAAGAGACCAGGCAAATCCCATTGCACGATTTGTAACAGGTTTAATTAGTTTATACGGTATTGTTGGCAGTTATGGCATTACCGCATTCATAGGGGATACAATGTCTTACTGCCGTCTATTGGCTCTGGGTTTAACGACATCTATCGTTGCTATGTCTTTTAATATGATTGCTAACCTTTTGAAACCTATCCCGTATGTGGGAATTATTATTTTTATACTGGCTCTAATTGTAGGTCATTTATTTAACTTTTTAATAAGCGTTATGGGTGCTTTTGTCCATTCCATGCGTTTAATCTTGGTAGAATTTTTTGGCAGATTCTACGAAGGAGGTGGGAAGCCATTTGAACCTTTAGGATTTAACTCGGAAAGTGCTATTTTAGTAACTTCTGAAGAAAAAAATAAATAAACAATTTTAAGGAATAAATAAAACGATAACCGTAAAAAGATGGAGATAAGTGTATGGATAACGCACTTGCAATCGAGATTGGTCGTGGTTTAGCAATCGCTGGAGCAGGTTTAGCCGTCGGTTTGGCTTGCTCTGGGTCAGGAAAAGGAATTGGAATTGCTTCCCAGGCAGTTGGAGGCGTTCTAAGTGAAAAGCCGGATTTGTTCGGAAGGTTATTGGTTCTGCTGGCATTGCCGGGAACACAAGGGTTCTATGGCTTCATTACAGCCATTCTTATCTTTGTGCGTTCAGGACTAATTGCGGGACAGATGATAATTACACCTGGCACCGGGTTAGCACTATTTGTGTTAGGTTTTGGTGTCGGATTAGCATTGTATGTTTCAGCTCAATGGCAGGGTGAGGCCTCAGCGGCGAGTATTGCGTTAGTGGCTCGCAGACCGGAAGCCTTTGGTCGTTCCGTTATTCTTCCTGCAATGGTGGAAACATACGCTGTGGTTTCATTGCTGGTTGCTATTCTGGCTATTAACTGGTTAACTGCAAACAATGATGTTACTGCATTTATTCGCGCCCAATAATTAAATTAAGAAAAAGTTTTTTGCCTTCATAGTAAGGAATAGTAAAATGGCATTAGATGAAATTAGCAAAGCAGTTTTAGAATCAGTTCAGCGAGAGGCAGAACTGATAATAAAATCTGCAACAAAAGAAGCTGAGGAAAAGAAGAAGAATGCCCAAAGGAATGCGGAAGAAAAAGCGGAACGGCTATACCAACTCGCTATCCGCAACATTGATGAAGAGATGGCAAGAAAGTCCGTCCAAGTTCAGGGGCAAATTAATAAAGAAGTTTTGAAAGAAAAAAATATCATTATAAGTCAGGTGTTCCAGAAAGCCAAGGAATTAGTTTTAAAATCATCAGGGCAAGAATACCAGCAATTGATGGAAAAATTATTAGCCCGTGCTATTCCACAGGGAAGTAAAGGAACTGTTCGAGTTCATAAAGATGATTTGGAACTTTTTAAAAATTTGATTAATAAGTGGAATACCACTCATGGAACTGGGTTAACGATTGATGATAAAAATTTTCTCCCTTCCCGTGGAGGATTTTTGTTTATTGCGGAAGGATATCAGGTTGACCAGACATTGGATACTATTTTAGGTGATTTGCAAAGGGAAATGGTTCCCGTAATTGCTCAAAATTTATTTGTTGAAAATACTTAATGGAAAACAAGAAGGAGTAGGTGCTTGAAAGCCCTTTCAAAAGGACAACATCGCTGGGGATTTGTATGTGGACAGATTAGTGTATTAGAGGGGCGATTGATGTCCTATGATTTTTTTATGAACCTTGGAGGAATTGAGAAGTCAGAAGATGTTTTACATCGTCTTCAAGAAACTTCCCTACGGGAATTTATGGTTCCCGGTGCGGAAACATGGGAAGATTGGAGTACCATTATTGATAGCTATGTGCATTCTCAGATAGATGAATTAAAAAAAGCATCGCCCTCTCCAGAAATTACCGATGTTTTCTTGTTAAATGAAGATTATGTAAACTTAAAACGAGCAATTAATGGGAAAAACGCCCTTTTCCCAAAAAATGTATTCAGTGAATCTCGATTGAATGAAATAGCCTCTGGAAATTCTGCTCTGTTCGCAGAAATTATCAGACCATCTATTAGTGCCATTGCTAATCCAGCAGGTGCACAATCTGAAAATCCAATAATTACCGATATTGTTCTTGATGGTTGTTATTTAAGACAGTATTTATGGCTAATTTCAAAACTTAATTGTCCCTTGT
>DAOSUS010000086.1 GCA_035378955.1 Candidatus Hydrogenedens sp.
GATCCTCTTCCCGGTATTTGGTGCTTTCCGTCAAAAATTATTGAATGTATATGTAGAGATTAAAAAAATAAAGATAGAAAATCTTTTGATAAATATTATTTATTCATTGCAATAGCTAACATAAATATTACAAATATCAATGCACTTTCAGGCCTCCAAAATTTAACAATTGCTCAATTACCTGGCAATAATATTGGTCCTTCAATGTTTACAATAAAAGATGTATCTACTTTTGATTCTTTATCTGGATTGGATGTAAGTGAAAATTCACTAACAAACCTTTTTGGTATACAAATCATGCCGAATCTGGTAGCATTAAATGCTTCAAATAATCAGATTAATGATATTTCGGGGTTAAGTGATATCGGTGCTCCTTCAGGAACTTTGGAGTCGTTAATTTTAAGTTATAACAATATTTCAGATATAAGTCCATTATTAAACTATACAGCATTAAATTATGTTGATTTGAGTGATAATAATATAGAGAACTTTGGTTACCTTGTAGATAATGAAGGCATTGGAGATGGTGATTATATTGATATTAGTTTCAATCCTGTTCCAACAGAACTTTGTTATTTAGTTGACCAATTAGAGGAGAAAGTTGCTCCTAATGGTTGGGTAGACCGTTATGGTGTTTGCAATGTGACCATTACGATAAATGTTGAAGGGATTGGAAATGTCTTACCGGGAGAAGGTGCAAATACAGTAGAACTTGGTAGTGACTTCCCTATTGCTGCATTTCCTCAAGCAAATAGTGGTTATGCTTTTGACCACTGGGAAATTTGGGATGATGGTGTCGGAGACTATGTATTATTAACAGATAGTTACAATTATTATTTAAGTGGTGTTCAAAAAGATACTTTATTAAAGGCTGTTTTTGTCCCCGGAACATACATATTAACATTTGCTGTTGACCCATCAAGTACAGGTACGGGGATTGTTACTCCATTTTATGATGGCGATGGTGATTATTCGTTTAAGGAAAATCAATCAGCATTTTTATATGCATTACCCGACCCAGGTTCATGTTTCGGTGGCTGGACAGGAGATGCTCAATCTTTTGGTTATTCTCCTTTTGCTAATATAGTGATGGATAGTAATAAGGTAGTCGGTGCTATATTCTCAAATCAGTGCTATCAATTAACAATTGAAGTTATAGGCAGTGGCTATACATCTCCTTTCGCAGGGACATATCAATATAGTATAGGATCGGTTGTAAGTATCTCGGCGTTTCCAGGTGGTGGATATGTATTTGACCACTGGGAAGATGGTAATAACAATAATTTAGGAACAGATAATCCTATCAATGTAGAAATTACAGAAGATAAGACAATTCGTGCTATTTTTGTTGAAATTCCAACCTATAGTTTAACAATAAATGTCAATGGTTCAGGAACAACCGATCCTGTTCCTGGTGTGCATCAGTACAGTGACGGTGCTGTAGCTGTTATTACTGCTACACCTGATGAAGGATGGGTATTTAATAGTTGGAGTGGTGATATAGGTCAAGCCAATCCTCAGGATAATCCTATCCAGATTTTAATGGATGCAGATAAAGTAATAACGGCAAATTTCCTTCAAACAGACCACACAGTAGTAATAACTGTGAATGGACCGGGAACAACTGACCCTGCACCAGGAACATATTATTACCTTGATGGTCAATGGGCATTCTATAATGCTATTCCTAATGCTGGAAAAGCCTTTGCAGGTTGGTATGAAAATGACGAATTAGTAAATAGTTATCCATTTTATAATTTCCAGGTAACTTCTGACCGAAATCTTGAAGCACGCTTTACAGACCCTGTATACACGATAGAGTTAAGCACTCAGGGCAGTGGGACAACAAATCCAGTTCCGGGTGTATATGGATATATGGGTGGTGAATGGTTGAACTATATCGCATATCCTGACCCGGGATGGACGTTAAAATACTGGATAACTGACAACAATATAATTTTGGGAACAGATGATTTATTGATACTTCAAGTTGAGGAAAGTCTCTCGATAATTGCTGTATTTGAACCGTGTGATTGGAATGTGAATATTACTACTGCCGGAACAGGAACAGGAGATACAGACCCTGTACCGGGAACATATTGTTATATTACCGGTAAACAATTAAGTTTATTTGCTCAACCTGCAGTAGATAATTATTTCGGTGGATGGGAATTAGTAAAGAATCCATTAAGTAATCCAGAAACAACATGGATTTACTGGTTCAGTTCTACCGTGAATATTGATAGTCATTATAATATGGTGGCACATTTTGAAGATGAAGGCTGGAATTTTGATTTTCAGATACAAGGAGATGGTGTTGTGGTATTAGGAGCAACAGATGAGCCTTTAATTCCAGATGTGTATCCATTAGCTAATAATTTCCCGATTCAATTAACAGCAGTTCCTAATACAGGACAGATATTCAAAGGCTGGTATTCAGGTGATACATTAATTTCAACAGACCTTGTTTTTGAGACAAATATAACTGATAACCTGCAACTAATAGCGAAATTTGGTCCTCAGGTATGGTATACACTATTAATAAATATTACTGAAGGACAAGGGACGACCTCACCTAATGCGGGACAGCAATATCTATATCTGGAAGGTCAAACTCAGGTAGTTCGTGCTATACCTGCAAATGGCTGGATGTTTGGTGCATGGACAGGTGATACAGAAGGAATTGCAAATATTGATCAACCCGAAATAACCGTTCCTATGGATAGAAATAGAACAATCGGTGTTATCTTTATTCAAATTCCTCCTGAAGGTGAAGGAACTCCCGAAGGGACTGTTGAAGGTGAAGGAACTCCCGAAGGCACACCCGAAGGAACTGTTGAAGGTGAAATACCTCCACACAATGCTGACCAGAATGGAGATGGACAGATTAATCTTAGTGAACTATTGCGTGTTATTCAGTTCTTTAACTTTGGAGAATATCATTGTGACGCAGGAAGTGAGGATGGTTATGCGCCGGGACCGGGAGACCATTCTTGTAATCCACATGCTTCTGACTACAATCCACAAGACTGGGTAATATCTTTGAGTGAATTGCTCCGTCTGATACAATTCTTCAATTCAGGTGGTTATTATCCCTGCGAAGGTGGCGAAGATGGTTATTGCCCGGGGACTCAACCATAAAAAATATTGTTGAGAATAGTATAGCAGATGGTATAGTGGGTTGAATAAATTTCAGCCCACTATTTATATATTAAATATTCTTGATTTTAATTAGTTTACATGTTATAATTTAGTAAAGACAAAATATTATCATAAAATGAAAGAAAAGTGAAATATTAAATAAATTTGTTTTAATCTGTAATAAAAACATTATGAGGAGACAGTATATGTTGAAAAACAAATTAATGTGGTCTTTAGTAATTTTGTGCTTGCTTACAAACTACGCCTCTGCTGTAGTATATGTAAACAAAGCAAGTACAGACCCAAGTCCGGATGGTAGTTCTTGGGCTAAGGCGTTTCGAACTATTCAAGAAGGAATAGATACTGCTAACGCCCAAGCTTCTCCGGGTAATCCTGTAGAAGTTTGGGTGGCACAAGGTAATTATGATGAGTTGCGAACTTTAACATGGGGTTCTCCTGCGAGCGTAGAAGGCTCGTTAGTTTTAGAAGAAAATGTTCATCTTTACGGTGGTTTTAAAGGGACAGAAACTTCTCGAGACCAAAGACGGCCTTCACAGTATGTAACGACAATTGATGGTAGGACCTCAAGAGGTGGTGCAAATGCATATCATGTAGTTGTTATAGGTACAGGAACTGGTCCGAGTGCCGATGTGGTAATTGATGGATTCCATATCCGGGGTGGTCGTGCTGTTGGTGTAGCGGGTGATTATCATACATGGCGAGGTGCTGGAATATATAACTGGCTCTCTTCCCCGAGAATAGGAAATTGTGTTTTTTATGACAATGTAGCCGCGACGGCAGGAGGTGCTATTGCAAATCTTTCCGGAACAATTGGTTCTACTAATTATAAAGCAAATGCGTTAATTCACGATTGTGTTTTCCGTGGTAATACCTGCAATGAAGCAGTGGACACAGGTGTTTCTCCTATTCGTGGAGGTGCAGGGATTTTTAACAATGGTATAAACTCTGCTAATGCGGAAATAGGTTGCGAAGCCTATATTGTAAACTGTACCTTTTATAATAATGTCTCTGCGAATTTAAGTGGGCCGATGTTGTATAACGCAAATACAATTATAAACAGTGGTTGTGGTGTAAATTTCCCTAAAATTTATAATAACATTTTATGGAACTCCGTTATGCCCGCTAATCCGCATATTCGAAACTTCCGCCCTGGAATAGGGTTTGCTTGGTCAGCGGATGTTCAGTATTGCGATGTTCAAGGGGCATACGGTGGTGGAGGTGTAGGCAACATTAATGTAGACCCGTTATTCCGTAACCCGGGTAACAATGACTTCCGCCTAACTGTTACATTCCCGTCACCAATATCCCCTTGTTTAGATGCAGGGGCAGATGCTCTTGTTCAACCACCATTGGTAGCAGGTCGGGTAGATATTCGAAACTTCCAGAGAAAGAATGGTTCTGCTGTGGATATGGGTGCGTATGAAAATGTGGCAACACCTATAGCAGATTTCTCTGCAACACCTTTAGAAATATTGGCTGGACAATCTGTCCAGTTTACAGATTTGTCAGATACTTTCGGTTTATGGTCAGAAACAACATGGTCGTGGAACTTTGGTGACAGTGGGACGAGTGGTCAGCAAAACCCAAGTCATCAATATAATACCGCTGGTAGATATACAGTATCCCTGACCGTCCAGACAGCAGAAGGAAATGACAATGAAACGAAGACAAATTATATTGTAGTTCATACTCCTCCGGTTGCAGATTTTTCGGCTGCACCCACACAAGGACAATATCCATTGACAGTCACATTCACAGATTTATCTATTCCAGACCAATTGCCAGGGAATACCACCCAAATAACCGATTGGTATTGGGATTTCGATGGGGACAGTAATTGGGATGCTCATTACACTACTGCTACAAATCCACAATGGACATATAATTCCGTTGGTTTATACACGGTATCTTTGAGGGTAATCTCTCAATATGGAGAGGATACAGAAACAAAAACTAATTATATAGATGTCTGGCCCGACCCATTGTCAGTTACTCCTATTTCAATCCAGGAGTTTGATCCACCGAGAGATAATCCGTTTAGTGAAGATGATTTTAGCAGTCCAACTGCAGACAATTTGACCGATGGTTACATCGGTTTTGGTCGTTCATTCCGTATGACAGTTAATGCCAGTGGAGGATATGGACCTCCGTATCAATATCAATGGCAGATTTTCAAGGGTGGTTCATGGGTAAATGTTTCTGATGGTAGTTATCCAAGGAATGTAAATGGTTCAGATGGTCCCAATAATACCCCTGTAACAACAGTTATAAGTGGAGCAACGACCAATCAATTGACAGTAGAATATGCAATACTCGGTAATGAAGATGGGCAATATCGTTGTGTTGTAACAGACCCGAACGATACGCCGCCTCCGCCCAATCAGGTAATTTCAGGTACGAAGACAATTACTATTAACCCCAATGTGATGCGGACTGTTGTAGACCTAACAACGCCAGTAAGAAAATACATAGGTGAAAATGTCATTTACAGTTTCAAATTTATCGGTGGTCCGGGTTCTAATTATCTATATCAGTGGTATATAGATAGAAGTGGCGATTTGGATCCTGTTAGTTCGGGTTCGAATCCTGTAAATATCCCTAATCTCGACCAAACGATGATTGGTAATTATTATGGTACTGCAATTAATATCTCAGGTGGTGGACAAACTGTATTTGCAGGACCTTCAAGTTTGGATGTCCAGCCTGTGGTTAGAATTGATTCACAACCGCAGAGTATACATCGTAATACAGCAGGAACGGCTTCATTTAGTACGACGGCTGGTGGAGGCTATCCTCCGTATACCTTCCAGTGGTATTGGAATGGTTTGCCGTTAGATGAAGGTGATCATCCTTCTGGTTCTGGTTCTCCTGTAACTATAGTTAATAATGGTGCTACATCCACTGTAACCATATCTAATTTAGATTTGGCAGATGCGGGCCAATATATGTGTAGGGTTACAGACTCCGAGAATCGTGGTGCGCCATCTACAGAGGATACGCAAAATGCTACACTTACGGTCACAAATCCATTTATAATTACTGATCCAACTCCAAGTCCCGTAAATATATATGCAGGTTCAAATTATAGTGTAACAGTTACTGCTTCTGGTGGAACAACACCATATACCTTTGTCTGGCAGAGGGATACTGGAAGTGGTTATCAAGAACTGAATGATGGTGATTTAGGTGGTAGGGTGTCAATTGTAAGTGGTGCTGGTAATTCCGTATTTACATTATCGAACGCAGTTACTGCGGATACAGGACAATATCGTTGTATAGCGGTAGACAGTGGACCTGACCCAGATGCATACCCAGCAAATGCGGGTGTGTTAAATGTATATGAAAATCTTGTGGTGAGTACAGAACACCCTGCTGATGTAACTGAAAATGTTGGTAATCAAGCCCAGTTTACAGTTCAAACTACAGGCGGTTTACTTCTATTGAATTATGAATGGCAGTATGCGACAGACCAGGCGGGTCCGTGGACACCGTTATCCAATGGCCCGCATCCATTGCATGCCAGTTCAATTGTGTCCGGAGCGGATGAACCAACGCTTGGTATTCAAATTGCGGAAGGTGCTCATCTATCCGGATTGCAGAATTCCTATTATCGTTGTGTTGTAACAGATAGTGGGACACCACAGAGTGGAACATCTCGAGAAGCTAAGTTGTCAATAACAAACTTTATCAATGTTCAGGGACCTGCCGATGTCCGTGCGTATACAGGTGAATCGCCGGTACAGTTAGTTGCAAATGTAACGGGTGGACAACCGCCGTTCTACTATGAATGGTTCAAGGGAACAGAAAGTATATTAGGTCCTGTTGAAGGACAAAATGTACTTGATTTAGGTTCTGCAGATAGTACGGACATAGGCAATTACTATGTTATCGTAAGCGATTCCAGTGGCGGATTGAATCCCAATGTGACATCACGCGTAGCCAATGTGAAAGTAGCAGACCCACCGCAAATAGTGACGCAACCGCAGAGTTTGAATCTATATGCTGGTCAGGATGCTATATTCCAGGTAGAAGTAGTTGGAGGCTTTGAGCCGTATAATTACGATTGGTGGCAGGTAGGCGTAGGCTCATTAGGAGTGAATGATGATACTCTATTGTTAGCCAATGTAGATGAGACCTATGATGGGAATCAATACCTGGTATATGTATCAGACCAGCCCTCTACGGTTACTGGTCTAAATACGACACTTACATCTGACCCGGCGTTATTGCGAGTGGCGAGCAGTGAGGTAATATTTACCTTACAGCCCGAAGATGAGTCGTTGTATATAGATGATCCATCGTTCTGGTTAACAGCAGGCTTTGTAGGAGGATTGCCGCCGGTTTATTATGAATGGAAACGCGACTTACCTGCAGGCGGAACGGAAGTAGTGGCGGTGAATACATTAGCAATAGAGGTGAATACAGCCTCATTGACAGTTGGCACATACAAGTATTACTTAGAAGTAACAGATGATGTGCCGATGGTATATCAATCTCGTAAAGCCAATATAGAAGTAGGTTCACATTTGTCTTTCGCACAAGACCTATTGCCTGAATATAGAGCCACAGCGGGAGAACGGGTGGAGATGTTTGTACAGGTGAATGGCGGCTTGGGCGACAAGACCTATACTTGGTATCGGAATGTTGGCAATGGCAAGGCATGGGAAGTAATACCGGGAGCTATAGGACCTGTGTTAGTGCTTGATCCGGCGGAGATGGAGGATTCCGGTCAATACTATGTTGTGGTTCAAGATAGTGGCAGTTCTGTGACAGGACAGAATGATACCATAACATCAAGGACGGCGACATTGAATGTAGAGAAAGGCATACCGGCAAGTACAAATACAGGATTGTTTATAATGGTTCTTATGTCCTCTATAATTGGGACTATTACGCTTGTTCGTAAAAAGGCGTGGTTGCGCAAATAAATAATCTTGGAAAATAGAATTAACGGGCTATTGGATTTCCAATAGCCCGTTAAGTTTTTAAAATTACAAAATGATTTAATATACAATTTTTATTAAGATAGAAATTTACGCTTTTCCGCAGGAGCGAATATTTGCTTTTAAATCTTTATCATAACGAAGAGCGATATTTTTCAATCGTTCTACCAATTTGGGATATTCGTCTGCAAGGTTTGTCTGTTCTGAAATATCGTTTTGTAAATCGAATAGAGATAAATCAATTTTTTCTTCTTTATATTTTCCTCGTTTTCCATCATTCCCCGGGAAATCAAGATTTTGATACTTATGTGGAAGATGAAGTTTCCATCTGCCTTGGCGGATGGCTTGTAATTCATCATGAAGGTAATACAAAAAGAAAGAATGAGGAGAATTTGTCTCCGGTTTTACCATCAAATTCCATATATTCTTTCCATCACGGAAGACCGTTTTAGGGTAGTCTGCATTAGCAAGTTTGGTGAATGTAGGATAGAAATCAAAAGTAGCACTTACCTCATTACAAATTTTTCCTGAAGGAATAAATTGTGGAGACCATGCAATGCAGGGTACACGCATCCCTCCCTCAAAAGTGGTTCCTTTGCCACAGCGTAAAGGACCTGCACTTCCTCCATGGTTTCCATAAATCAGCCAAGGTCCATTATCAGAGGTAAATACAACCAAAGTATTATCGCAAAGTCCAGTCTCTTTAAGTGTATTCAATATTTCTCCGACAGACCAGTCAATCTCTAAAACGGTATCACCATATAACCCTGCCCCTGATTTCCCCTCAAACTTTTTTGATACATAGATAGGCACATGCACCATTGTGTGAGGCAAATATAAAAAGAATTTGTTATCTTTATTTTTCTTGATAAAATTAACGGCTCTTTCTGTGTATTCTGTTGTTAATTTTGACTGGTCAGGATTTGTTTCAATTACTTTTAAATTTTCTATTAATGGTAGTGGTGGTGCATTAGGTTCATCTTCGTCTGGACCCATATCATTAGAATAGGGGATTCCATAATATTCATCAAAGCCATGATTGGTTGGTAGGAACGGTGGTAGATGTCCTAAATGCCACTTACCGTAGCAAGCGGTGTTATATCCCACACCTTTTAATACCTCTGGTAAAGTTAGTTCATTGGGGTTAATTCCTGTTTGTGCTTTGTTTCCGAGAACACGAGGCAAACCAACTCGCTGTGCATAACAACCTGTCATTACAGATGCTCTCGTTGGAGTGCATACAGGTGCGCAAGCATAAAAATCAGTGAAACGAATCCCTTCCTTTGCCATCTGGTCGAGATTAGGTGTGGAATATGAAGTATTCCCATAACAGGATAAGTCCCCATAACCCATGTCGTCCATCAAGATGAGAATAAAGTTCTGTGGGCTTTTATCCTTTGAGGTTCTTTTTACCTTAACCTGCTTCGTTGGTGAAGCATAAGCAGTAGGGCAGGTTAGCAATGCTAACGCTGCCCTTTTTATAAAATCTCTTCTATCCATTCTTCAGTAATGAAATTATTTCTATGTTTAATTTTTAATATTTGTGATATTTATATCAAATAACGATTATGAAAATCCAACGGCTGTGGTTACATAGGCAAAACCTGTATTTACTGGGGCTTTTCCTGGATAGCGAACAAATTCCACATGACCGTCCATATATAATACATTGCAACCACCGGGAATATGATTAAAGCCTTCGGGTGCTGTGGCAACCAAATCAAACATGATGAATACGGAACTCTGAGCTTGAGCATTTGCCGCAGGATTGTTTATATCCGTGATTAGAAACCGTTCAATACCTTCGCGGAGACGATACACGGTTGCTGTTCCCGCATTGCCGTTTGGAGCACCAACATTTTGGTCTTCATCAGATCCTTTCGGAATATCGGGTTCTTGATATGAATATAACCTTGCTGCAAGCAAAACAAATTGAGCAGGACCATTATATGGTGCATATTCAGGGTCAAACAGACCCAAATTTAATAAATCATCTGTATCTTCACAACGGTCTAAAACATACCCTAAATAGGCATAACTCGTATCAATGCGGAACATACCCCTTTCCATGTTATTACACGCCAGATAAAACTCCGATTGATTTGTGATAGGATTTGTTAAGTCACCGGGTTTGGCTTCTGCATCGGATGGGCATAATGTAATGTTTGGATCCGTTAGATATTCGGGGAAGATAGATGGGATGTATGGTCCTACGGCAATCCTTAATCTGTTTGTATGTGTAATTGGAAATCCCGGGGTATCGCAGTCAACAAGGTCTCCATAATAGGCACATAGTCTTGGGAATCGTTCTCCTTTAGCCTCATTTGAATACATTTTTAAGACCAAACCCCATTGTTTTAGATTGTTCTGACAGCTGGAACGACGCGCTGCTTCACGAGCCCGAGCCAATGCTGGCAATAAAATTGCCGCAAGGATGCCAATGATGGCAATAACGACAAGAAGTTCAATTAAAGTAAAACCTTTTTTGTTCATAATATTAACTCCTTCTTGTTTTTTGTTGATTAAATCATGGTAAAACGATTACCAAATACTATAATATCACAATATTATTATTATGTCAAGCATAAAAATTTATAATAAATAAAAATAAAAAGAATTAATCATTAGTAAAAAAAGTTTTTATTTGGGAATTATTAAAACACATATAACATATAAAGAGAAATGTAAGTATTTAATATCATTTATAATATAAAGGGGAAGCAAATAGGGGAATGCATAACTTTTTAAGTGAAAATGATAATAAGAATAAAGAGTGTTTGCAATCTTAATTAAGCAATGATGTGATTTGTGTCATAACAGCAAGATAAAAATTAATCCGATAGATCAGATAGTAGCGTAGCATCTAAACACTCTAAATCAAAATCTATTTTTTTATTCCCTCTAATTAGTGTGAAATTTTCTCTACTCTCTGATAAGTTCCATATTAAAATTTTTTTAGCAGAAGGATACCACGCACAGGTGACAGGTTTTTCATCCAATATATATGGAATATCTTTTAGTTGAGAAATTATTATTTGCTTAAACTTGAACAATGATTCCAAAGTTTCTGGAACAAATATAAATCCTTCTTCTTTCTTTCGAGTTACTAAGTTTGTTTTTATATTTTTTGTTCTCACTTCGTCAATGTCGTAATCTGATACAAAAATCCAACCTTCATTTGGAATTTCTTCTACTACCTCGAACGGAATTCCTAAAGCGAGCCAAAGACTATATGGATTATCATCACTTACATATCGGCTTCTCATTCCCCAATAGTGTTTGAAAGGACCTTTTAAAGAATGAGAAGCAATTTCCGCATGGAGTTTTGCCTGCTTTCCCATCGCTGAGGGCAAAACTTCCCAATGGGTTTTGGGAAAGTGTTGAATTCCACTCATGAACATTGTATTCCGAACATCGGCAATAGTTGAGATGACTAATTTAGCACACATATTTTTGGCGGATAATTTATCTGCAGGGAATGCGGTTGTTTCGCTGAAAGCCTTTTCCGGTGAAGTAAAACGACGGTGAAATAAAACACTAAATAATTCATTGCATTTCCCTTTGACCGTTCCAAAACTGTTATTATCAAACATTAGTTCCCCTACACGGAATAAGTTATTTTTATAATCACTTAATCGGATGCCTGCCTTTTCGCTTCCCATGTACATGACCATGATACCCAATTCAATTTCAGGTACTTTTGTTTCCATTGTTTTAAAGCAAACGGTTAAATCATCACAAGTAAACTCAATCCAGTTTTTTAGGATTTTAGATAGACTTCGTTTTTGAATGGAATCGAGCAGATTTTCCCAATCAGCGTCATTGTATCCATATTGATTTAAAAATTTTTTCTTATGTTCTTCACAAAAACAACCACCAATCTTACCGGGGCTTTGTGCTAAACGAAAATCATCATCGAGAAATACCTTTGTAACGCCTACTTCTTTCAAAGATTTCAATGCAAGAACATTTTCTTCTGTAGCAGGTTCATGGAGCGAAGTTCCCGCAAAAAGTTTTCCATTATAATCCACACCGGGTTTCCATCGCGTTGGAGGTGTTAATGGAACATCACCGGAATAACTCCCTAATGAATCCCCGGGGTGTCCGAGGGGAACATTAATAACATAAGCAGAAATTCCCGCTGATTCAAATTTTTTCTTCCATTCTTTTATAATTTCTGGAGTAGAGTGCCAATATCCATAGAAAAAACTACCTATCCATACTGCCGATACACCGGAATTTTTGAATATATCAAATAGTTCAGGCTCATGTTCTAATGCATCAATAGAAATAGACACATGATATTTGCGATGTTCTTTATCCAAATCGTTTATGGAAAAAGAATGGGTTGAAGATAAAATAATGCCTATAGATGAAAGTTTAATAAACTCTCTACGAGATAGATTCATTTTTTTCCCTTTAATATTTTTAGATATTGATATAATAACTTATTTTGGTTGCGGTTTAATTTTGTTATTTGGTAAAATAAGAAAATAGTTTGATAAATG
>DAOSUS010000087.1 GCA_035378955.1 Candidatus Hydrogenedens sp.
CGGATGGGACGCATAGGACGGATGGGACGCATAGGACGCATGAGACACATGGGACGAATGAGACAAATGGGACACATGGGACAAGGGATGTATGGGACACATGAGACGCATAGGACGCATGAGACGGATGGGACAGGTAAAGGGAGGGGTATGTGAGGAATTGGTTTTGAAAATTTGTTGCTCGAATGTATGAATATATAAAGAATTTTGATGTTTGGTGGTTTAATGGAATTAATTGTTTTTATTTTTGGGATGTTTTTGTTATAATAGCGAAATGGGTGTAAAGTTGTAATTGTAAGTTCTTTTTAATAAGGATTTGGTTGTATGTTGATGACTCGAAGGGAATTTTTGCAGGGAACAATCGCGACAAGTCTTTTATTGCCGAATCTTCCGTTCTGTGAAATGGAGCAGAAGGAATATAATGTGGTCATGCTGATGTCGGATGAACATAATCCGCGGTATGCATCGGTATATGGTCACCCGTTTATACAGACGCCTAACATGGAACGAATGGCAAAGGAGGGTGTGGTGTTTGAAAATGCGTATTGTCCATCCCCTTTATGTCTCCCGAGTCGAAGTTCGGTGATGAGTGGGTTATATAACCATGAAACGCAGTGTTATAGTAATTGCACATTGTTTTTGGATGATTTTCCTAATTATGGAGATATTTTAGCAAAGCAAGGGGTTCATACGATCTATATTGGTAAAGCAGATGTGTATCGCAAGATTGAGGAGATGGGCTTTAGTGAGGTTCATTATGGCTGGAATCGTGAAAAATCTGGTGATCCGTCTATCCAGCGGAAACCTTTATATATACGCAAAGGCGAAGGACTAAAACGGGCAAAAGGTTGGGGTCCGCGAGAAAAGGCACATCGTAGAGACCAATTGATGATAGATACTGCCGTAGATTGGCTTAAAACGAAAGGGGCTCATTTAGACAGGCGGTTTGTTTTATGTGTCAATGTTTTAGCACCGCATTTTCCCCATTTTACAGAACCGAAGTTTTGGGAAATGTATGAGGGGAAAGGAGATGTTCCTAAGTATGGACCTGACCAACCCTCAGCCCAGCATCCTTATGCAGTTGATTTGCGGAATCATTTTGAAACAGACCAGATTCAAGGGGAGGATGTGTTAAGATTGCGACAGGGTTATTATGGATGTGTCAGTTTTGTAGATGCAATGATAGGGAAAATTATGGATACGCTGGAACAAACAGGTCTAAATAAAAACACCGTGTTTATATATACTTCTGACCATGGAGAGATGTTGGGGAAATTTGGTATGTGGTGGAAATGCTCTATGTTTGAGGATTCTGCTCGTGTGCCATTGCTTGTTTGTGGTCCGGGATTTAAAGGAGGATTGCGAGTTCAAACGCCTGTAACTACATTGGACGCCCAGGCAGGTTTCTTTCATGCTACAAAACGGGAACGACCCAAAAATTGGAAAGGAACTGCGTTACAACAGTTACAGAAAGAAGACCCTAACCGATTTGTTTTTATGGAATATCATGGGCATGGGACACGAGGTAGTAGTTTTATGGTTCGTAAAGGGGGATGGAAATTTATCTGGAATTCTGATGCGCCTCATCAGTTATTTAATTTAGATGAAGACCCGGAGGAATTGAATAATTTGATTAAGGACAATCTAAACGATGCTCCTTCCATTGTTCATGAACTTGATGATTACCTGCATTCCATCTGTGACCCTGTTGTAGAAACACAAAAAGCGGAAATGAAAATTCAGAAACAGTTGGAGGAAATGCATAGGATAGAAAAAGGATAAAGATGTACCAATAGTCATTATTCTGTTTTTATTGGGTATTTATAAATATATTTATAAATAGAGGCATTAAACAAATGCGTCATATCTGTTTGACTGTATTGTTGCTAATCTTTTTTCTGTGCGGGTTTCAAGTTTCCTGTTTTTCGGAAGAAGCATGGGATTTTTTCTCTTTGCATGCGTTTGACCATCTGG
The DNA here is from genome assembly GCA_035378955.1 of Candidatus Hydrogenedens sp. Taxonomy (NCBI): domain Bacteria; kingdom Pseudomonadati; phylum Candidatus Hydrogenedentota; class Candidatus Hydrogenedentia; order Candidatus Hydrogenedentales; family Candidatus Hydrogenedentaceae; genus Candidatus Hydrogenedens; species Candidatus Hydrogenedens sp. Next base: position 1,975 of record DAOSUS010000087.1, read on the forward strand.
ATAATTTAGATAAACAAGCAGAACCTGCTTATGAATGCGGGGTATCGGTTCTCTACGCAACGGGAGTAGGAGTATGTGGATATATGGGGATTCCACCAGCGGAACAGTGGGAAAATATTAAACGGGATGTTCAAAAATATGTTCAGCATGCTAAATCTTTGGGCATTCCTGTTGTTTTGGGTTACCTTTGTTCTACTTCTATTGTCGGATTAGAAACCTTTGACCAGAACTGGCAACCTGAATTTAAACAGCAATTTTCAAGTCCACCGAATAGTTGGCTTCAGCAGAATGTGAAAGGGGAGCCTCTTCTTTCCTGGTATGGAGGTGATTATCGTCCTGCGTGTATGAACCATCCTGAATGGAAGAAATATCAAAAATATATGGTAAAAACTTCTTTAGAGATAGGATTAGATGGTATCTTTTTTGATAATCCGACGGTTCACCAAGAAGGATGCTATTGTCCTTATTGCATGGAGGAGTTTTTACACTTCCTTGAAACCAGAGGAGATAAGATTAAAGATACTTCGCTAAATGCTTTGAGGGAATTGGCGTTAAAGAAACCTGTTGAATTCAAGAAATTCCGTTGCACCATTGCTCGTAATTTTCTTTCAGAGTTACGAAATTATGCCCGAGAGATAAACCCTAAAGCCGTTATTACAACAAATAATAGTCTTAATTCGCCAGAGGTATTATTCTCCCAATGTCATAGATATGCCTACAATATAAAAGAAATGAGTAAATCCCAGGACTTTGTTGTAATTGAAGATATGGGGTCAGCTCCACATCGCACCTCACAGGGAACAACGGTAGAGTGCGGTCCTGTGTATGATTTAGTAAATTCTATCATTGGCTCAAAGCCATTAGTGGCTGTAACGATTGCTGATAGGGATTATCATACACCGCCAAATCTTACAAATCTGGCTATCTTTGAAGCGTTTGCCCGAAACACAAACTATATGCTCTGGCCTATCTGGGAGGAATCTCAACAGGGAAAGATGCTTCAGACGATTCGTCCTTTTATGCAATGGCTCAAACGAAATGCACCTCCTATAATCACTTCAAAACGGAGAAATGATGTATTGTTGTATTTTCCATTTGAAGAATGGAGTAAACATGAGGATTGTAAGGAATTAAATATTGTAAGAAAACTAAATCAATTAAATATTCTCTATGCGGTTGCCTCTGAAGATAATTTTAAAGGATACTTTACAGAGGCAAATATCATACTTGCTTCTGAAACGGGGTTTATCCCTCCTCCCTATTCCACCTCAATCACCGAACTGTGTCGACGGAATAATAAAATATTCATTGATGCATCCCGTCCTAATTTTGAAAAGGAATTAAAAACATGTCTCCTGCATCCATCAATAAAGATACAGGGGAATGAAATGGTGCGAGGCATAATACGAGAGACATCGGATACTGTTTTTATTCTGCTTTATAACTTAAACATTGAACGCATTTCTTCTTATGAGGATAACATAATACCCGCCCGAGATATTTCTATTTCTGTTCGAATTTCTAATCCTTCTATTGGGAAGATATTGTTATCCACACCGGAAAGGGAACAGGATATTGCAGACTATGAAATTACCAAACTGGGTGATACCGACGCATACCTTACCTTTCATATTCCAGAATTGCCACTGGCAGGTATTGTGATAATAAAACCCTGATATGAGTTGTTTGAAAAGAGGTATTAGGTGTTTTAATTATTTGGTTCGGCTTTGCGTGGAAAAATATTTTTATTTTCTATCCATCGGGCAATGTGAGATCCAATAATATCTGTTTTAACATCCAAACCGAGGGGTGTCATGTGACAGACATCGCAAAAGTGATTTAGTTGAGCGTTGAATTCTTCCGCTACAGGAATGTATATAATGCCCTCTTTTTCACAAAATTTTTTAAGTTCACAATTATAGATATTTATAACATGCAAATAGGTATTATAAGTAATTTCATCATCTACAATATATAACCATGCATTTTGTATATTAAAATCGCAGTATAATCTTCCTATAAAATTGAACCATTTCAATTTAGGATAGGCAAAACTACAAATTGCCATCTGTACACCTCTTTTTTTACAGGCGCAATTCATTGCCCCTAAGTTTCTAAGGATTGTTTTTTGTAAATAGTCCGCAATGTATTCATCAGAAGGGAGTAGTTTGCGATTAAACATACGGTTTAGAAAGGCAGAATGTTTAAGGTACTTTTTGTAGGGGTTGGGCAATGCTAACCAGAATGGAATATAGTGATAACAGATGTCATTAATTGCGTTGTAATAAACTAACAAATCAGGTTGCATGGAAAGAAAATCATCAATTCGACGAACTTCACCAAAAGAACGCCCAGCACATATTCCTGCATTAATGACATCTATATTCTCTGTACTGAAGTATTTCTTTAATTTTCGTTCCATAATATTCGGATAAGTAGAATAAGTATCATTACCTTTTTCTGTAGTTGAGCCTCCAATACATACGATTCGCAGAAGATTACTTGGTTTGGGAAGTATAACATCATCATCGCGGAATCCTAAATTGTTAGTGTTAGGTGCTGGGTCAGGAGCCTTTTGAAACGGTTTATAAATTAGATTGTATACTAACCAGGGGGAATTTTCTTTCTCAGGACCTAATATTTGTCTTAGAGAAAGGGGATAGCCATTACGAGATTCTTGTGCAATTAATGATACATCCTCTTTTCCAGGAATAATTTGAACCTCATATAAGTGTGTAAATATATCCATGTATTTTAATTTAAGTTCTATCGGTTTCTCTGGAGAAGTTTTTATTATAGACAATATATTGTTCCATTCCATGTCTGTATAACCATAAAAAATTCCTTGAAGATGCTTATGAAAATTCCTTTCAAAAATAGGGTCACCGTGTGATTCAATAAGATTCCCTTTCTTATCGAATTTTATCTCTGCTACACCCTGTAAAGTAAGTTCATAGTCTTTGTTGCAGATGTAACTATCAGTAGGGATTGGTTGTTCGTTATTTTGTTTAGGGTTATTAGCAGTGGGTTTTTTACTTACAAATGATTCTTTCGTTGGTAAGGATTTAAAATCTTCTGTAAATTTCACCATCCTATATACTTTACTATTTTGTCTTTCAAAAAAGGGCTTATATAAGTAATTGGCTGTCCTTAATATGACTCGTGTCCCTAACTCTATGGATAAACATAAAACTATTGTCCATATTAATAAGAGAAAAAACATATAAAGTATTTTAAATATCAATTTCACACATCACATACCTATTATTTATATTCTTCAAGTAGTTGTTGGAATAAGTTGTTATTTGGATATAATCGGATTGCTTTTTTGAGTAAAGAAATAGCCTCATTTTTATTACCTGATGAATATTCTAATATTGCTAAACGATAATATGCTAACTGGGCACATTCTTCTGATTTTCGAGCATATCCAATAGCCTTTTTATATATTTTTTCTGCTTCTTTTGTTTGTTGGGATAGTTCATAGGCACGACCCAATCCACAGAGAATACAAGGTGAATCGGGTGCTTTCTCTTTCAGGTCAGACCATAATTCTACCCATTCCTTTTTGGATAAATAATCGGTATTATCATATATATCTTCTATTTGAATTATCGGCTCAATTTTATAGGGTGTTAGTGTAATCAAAGTTGAGGAATAATAGAAAATGCTTTCTATATCTGCGTCCTGCGTGTTGAGTAATGCACTTACAATGGGAGAATAAACAAGGTGTAGATTAGGAGTAATTTTCAATAGGAACAAAAGTATATCCAGAGCTTTTTGATAATCCTGGTTTTTGGTTAGGTAAACCCCTGCTGTAAGCATATAGGCTATTTGTTTATTTAAAGAGAGATTTGGGCAGGTCGTATCCTCTGAATTTTGTTCGGTTTTCATAGCCAGTGAAAATAGTTCTTTTAAATCATAATACATGCTTGTATATGGGGTTGCGAGTGCTATCTCTCTATTCAGAGAGATGGATTTAGAAAGGGCTTCTTTCGCAGCGTTTGCATCATCTAAACTTCTTGAATAGTAAAGCCACGCCACAGAGGAATCGGGAAGTTGTGATATAACATCTTTCCAAAAACTTTGTTTCTCTTCTTTTGAAAGGTTAATTTGCGTTAATAAATTATTTAATTTCATACCCAAGATGGGTTCATGGGGTTTATTGGAAATCAGTTGTAGATATACTGTTTTTGCTTGTTCCATTTGTCCTGCTTTTTCATAGATATTTGCCAATGCAAGTCCATATTCGAGAGAATAAGGCTCTTCCTGCATAGATTTTTGAAGTATTTCATACGCCTTTGTTATATCCCCGTTATAAAAGGCATTATTGGCGTTATTAATAGTCATACGGTTTACAGGTATTCCATACGGTTTCCAGCAAGGATTAATCATTGTTTTTGAGTAAGGGGCTATTTTTTGATACAAATCAGGTAGTTCGTCCTGTATAAAGTAATAATTGATAAATAAGGGTATGTGTTCCGGATTACAAATCTTATATATATTTTGAACTTGCAAATTATTCGTATCTTCAATTCGGATACCTATGAACCGGTTCCAGTCAGAGTTTAAGTCTCGAATATGTTCATAAATAGGGATAAAGTATCGAACATAAGCAGTGTTGTTATCTGATGGGGTGTGGTGGGTTATTGTTAAGTTGCACGAGAAATCATCCAATCCGTCATATAAAATTTGAAAGCATGCTGGGAATTTATCTACTAAAAAATCTACCACAATTATGTTCATTTCAAAAGAACAGTCAGGCATGAAAGGGTCTTCAAAAGTTAAAAATAGGGGTTTTTCAAGAGCATAGACTGTTCCTGCGTCAGTTGTATAACTTTTATAAGGTACCGGAACTTGTTCCGCTGTTTCGTAAGAGCGAAATAATTGAGTGAGTTGATAACTTTGAATTTGACGAGCAACGATTAAAACGCCTAATGCGAAAAAAATAACCGTAAAGGCAATGATAAGAGTCCTTTTTATGATTTTCTTTAACTCTTGCATGTTTTCATCTATTTTTTCTCTGCCATCCTTCCATAAGCGATAAAATCCACATAAGACGCCATTCAAGGCTAAAAAATATAGAAGATATGGGATAAATACCAGATAAAAATTATGGCGAAAATTGAATTGAAGTGTCTGAATACTCATTGCAAAAAGTAAAATTATTGAGAAAATAATTCCTTTACGGAAATCTACTGCCAAAAAAATGATGAAAACGGCAAGTGAGAGGAATGTTCGATAGGGATTTATAGGTAAGGCACTGGGTAATATACAGTCGGATATGCGTGCTATCGAAGAATAGGTTCTTATTAATATATCCGCAGGGAACCAATAAAGATAAGCAAGAAAAAGATTTCGTTTGTATAATTCTGGTTTCATTTTGATAAACAATTCATAATCATTTAAAGAATCATGATAATAATTGTGAACATCAGCAATCGCAGAAACGAGTAAGTCATTATACTTAGGTATGCGTTCGTAATTTGTGCGTTGAAGTCCAGCGAGGTCATCGTGTTCTGTTCCAAATCCCATTAAGGTATCGTGCCAGCCTAATGTGCCGAATTTATGAAATGACTGTAAAATAGGGTAAGACGAAACTAAAAATACAAGAATTGCGAGGATAACTCCTGCTATTCGGACAGGAATTTTAGGGATATGGTTTTGCTTGGGAACTATTGACAAGATAAATAAAGATAAGATGAAAAACATCATTAAATCGCGACGGAAACCTATCCCTATTCCACATGTCAGACCTGATAATAGGCAGATTAAAAGAAACCGTCGGTTGGTTCTCTTCCTCTGTATCAAATAAAAAAGAATTAGAATAACAGTTAATATAAATGGGGCTCGCGCAAAATCTCGAAGAATGGGAAGAATTACTAATGTTACCTCTGATTTCACAAAATAATAACCAACAACAAATACAGCAAAATAGGAAGGAAGAAATACCCGTGCTATAGAATAGACAATCAGCACGGTCAATACATATAAAAATACGAGAAACCATCGCAAAACTTCCCAGGAAACACCAAAAATCCGCCAGACTATACCCACAGTATATATTAAATAGCGGTGGTATTGTTGATATATATCCATTTCTTGGGCTTGAAACTGAGACGGAATATATTCTGGCGAAAATGTCTGTTCATTGAAATCCAGAAAGGAACGAAGATGAGGAATATCAGAGGGGTTTGTATTAACAAAACCTTTACCACAGGCAAAGAGAATGGATGGGATGTATAAATCGGTGGATATACTTCCTCCTGGTCCGTGCCAATCTCGTAAAAACTTCTCTGATAGTATTATAGAAAAAACAATTAGAAACAGTATTAAAATAAATTCAAATATAATTTTATAATATTTTTTTACTTTCATCAAAAACATCATTAATTTTTTAGTACAAATTTATATGCTGATAGAAAAAAATATAATTCAAAACAGTAAGACTTCTATATTATCTATAAATTAAGATATATTGCAATGTGTTTCCTATCTCTCTTCGTAATTTATGAAGTAAATGGTTAGAAAACAGATAGGAATGTTATAAGAGGTAAAGTTATAAGAGGTAAAAATGTTATTCTGGATGCAGTTGGTAATTTATTTACCTATATACTGTGAGCGTCATGGGCACACTTTCATATCTAACTTTGCTTGATAGATACTTCGTAGACAATGATTTTACAAGCGTTATCTAAAAATTAAGAGCCACCTTTTTGGATAATACCTAAAATAACTGCAAAACGGGCTAACATAGGTGGTTCCGATGGGTAACGCATAAACTGGACATGCCCATCCATAAATAATACATTCGAACCGCCGGGAATATGATTAAATTCACTGGCTAATGAACTGTAATTGTCTAACATGATAAAAATGGAACTTTGTGCCTTTGCAGATTCCGCAGGATTGTTAATGTCTGTAATAAGAAAGCGTTCTATCCCTTCCCGCAGACGATATATCGTGGAACCTCCTGCATTTCCGAAGCCGGGACTTACCGTTCCATCTTCATCCGGCTTACACGCAGAATAAGTCTGATTGTTTAAGAGATACCAATTCACCAATTTGTCAACCCAATGTTCAAAGATTTGTCGAGGTGCTTTTGTTCCTGAAGGAACCTGCACACCCATCTGACTTGCAATTGCAGATATTTCCGGGTCTGTTGGGTCTTCATCAAATTTGTCATACACCCAGCCAAAATAGGAATAACTGTGCCCTGCCTGTTCATAGGGCCAATAAATAAACGCAGGAGCATCTGGGTATTTGGTTGCTATTAGTTGTCCTGTCGGGTCGTTGAAAACGCATTCATCACGGAAAAAGATTTTATTATCTGTATCAGACGGACATACCAGAACTTTGGCATCATTCAGATATTCAGGATAAATGGACATTATATCCGGGGCTAATGCAAACTGTGGTTTTATTGTAGTGCCGGGATAATCTCTCATCTGAACGCGTGGAAATTTTCCACCGGGGGCTTCATTGGCATACATTTTAAATACCAATCCCATCTGTTTCAGATTATTTTGGCAGGATGAACGACGGGCTGCTTCTCTCGCACGGGCTAAGGCAGGAAGTAAAATAGCCGCTAATATACCGATAATAGCGATGACTACCAATAATTCGATTAGCGTGAAACCTGTTTGTTTTTTTAACATAGTCTTGCTCCTTAAATTAGAGATTCATCTTTATAAAATCAAAAAATATTTTTTCGATATTATTCATGGTTCAAATAACTGTGGTTCTGAAGGTTGCGGTAATAGTTTAACCACCTCATAAGGTTTGTCTGGCATTTGCATCCTTTGTATAAGTTTTTCACATGCTATGCGTCCCATTTCAATACTACTCTGACAAAACATCCATGCGGGGAATCTATGAGTTTGAGCGACTCCTTCATCCCCAAGAGTAGCAAACTCCATTTCATCCGGAACTTTATAGCCTAATTTTGTAATTTCTTGATAAGCAATCCACGCCAGGCTGTCGTAAGAAAATACCATTGCTGTAGGTCGTATCTTCATAGCAAGAAGTTTGTATAAGAGAGCAGGCAATTTATCTTCATAGCCGACAGCTAAAAAAGAATCATTAAAGGCAATATGGTTCTTTTCAAGGGCATTCTTATAACCTTTATATCGTTCAAAAGCGCTGGTAGAATCCAGTTCCGCAGAAATAAAAGCAATTCGTTTGTGTCCTCTTCGAATAAGGGTCTCCGTTAATTTTTCTCCAATATATTCATTATCTGAAACTACGGCATCTATAGAGATTTGCGGTAAATAACGGTCAACAAGTACAACCGGGAAATGGGAGCGTGTTAGTTTCTGTAGAAGTTCACAGTTATGCTCATTGTTAAAATGAGCCCAAAAAGCAAAACCATGTATTCCTGTTCTTTTTATATTTCGTAAAAACTTTTGCTCTGTATGAATGTCAAAATAAAGGTTGTAAGAAATGGTTTGAATAAGATTTTTCCCAGCAATTTCCATAAATCCCTGAAGTATTCGTTGGGTATGGTTTGTCTGCTGGTCCTGCATGGCAATAGCAAAGGTAGTTTTTTCGGAGGTTATGGGATAAGGACTGTAATTATCAGGAGAGCATACCTTTGTTCTTTTCCCCTGAGAACTTATCAGATATCCTTCTAATTGTAATTCATGCAAAATTTGTCGGACATATCCACGGGTAAGACCATACTCTTGCATTAACATTTTTTCAGATGGGAAATCAGTCCCCGGAGGGTAATGATGGTCCAGTATTTTATTAATTAAATCCTCTTTAACAAATTTAAGGCGTTCTCGTTTGTTTAATCGTATCAATGGTAAGTTCCCCTATTTTCCATGTAGTAAAAAGCATAACGCATTAACTTGTTATCATTAGGTTAACATATTAATAAGTTTATTTTCAATTTTTTTGCTACAAATGCAAAAACGATAATCAAATTTTCTTTTTATTTTTGTTCATGCAATTCGTAGCAAAGTAAGGAATGTTTTTTTGAAGAATTATAGAACTTAGATAACAGATTTATATTTTTTTCTCAATCGTAGATGCAAGACATGATATACACTTACTTCATTGTAAGGTCTTTTTAATAAAAGAAGAAACCACCAAGGACCCAGAGAAGCGTAAAACATGTTTCACTACATTGTGAACTCTGTGTAAAATTTTTGTGCCCTTTGTAATTGGAAGATTTATCCAGTTAAAAACACCCGAAGGGGGAACGATTCATCCACATTGAATAAAATAATGCATGATGGATTTTTTCCATTCGTTTTTATTCGTGCTATTCGTGGTTATTTACTAATTTAATTCCATTTTGAAAGAAGAAAAGGAGCGTATATCAAGTTGTTAGATATTTTTTTCATTCCTATTTTTGGTCTTTATAGTTTAGAGGTTATGTGTTGCCTATGTTCTATAGTTTTTCTTATTATTTCTTCTGTATGATTACAAGTTTTCCTCTTCGCATATTTTCTTTTGTGAAATGGTCTTGAATAGATTCTCTTCTGAATATATTATTATCAAATACTTGTTCCAGATTAGGTGTTTGGCAGAGGAAACAAGTTCCAATGGGAAGCCATTGTTTTAGGAATATTGCTAATTTTTCAGGTTTCTCAATCCCTCGAGATGTAATAACTTTTACATTTTCTTTTTGAATATGAATATGGTCTAAACATTCAGGGAATACATCGCAAACTACTTTTGTGTTTTTAATTTTAAATTTAGAAATGAGCATTTGTAGGAACCCGACTTTTTTAGTTTTGCGTTCTATAAGCAGTGCGGGTAAATCCTTTTTAGTAAGTAATATAGGTATAGCAGGAAATCCACCCCCTGTACCTATATCTAACCAGATATTTTCAGAACAATCTTTCATCATATAAGAAATATAAGGTATAAGACTTAAACTATCTTCTATATGAGGTACGCAATCTTTTTCGAGGTCATTTGAAGAGACAAGACCTAATAAGGAATTCCATTCTTTTAGCAGGGATACATATTGCCGAATTTCTGTTTGCCACTCTTCCCAATCTATAGGGTAGCCTGTAATTAATTTTTTGTAAAGGTCAATCTTCAAGGACATAGAGAAATCTTTTGATTTGTATTTTTGTTTTATTTTAACATAAGAGTATGATTGTAATAGATGTAATTGATGTATATAGAAAGGGCATGTATGTATAAAAATTTTACACGACGAACATTATTAAAAGGATGTGCTATGGGTATGGGAATGATAGTTAGCAATGCTTCCTTTTCTGCCCAGGAAAAGGAAGTTATTAAGGGTTTCGATGAGACCCATTCAAATACAGATACAGAAAAGAAATGGGAACCGTATTCTGACCGCAAAATTCGGGTTGGAATTGCTGGTTATGGTCTGTGTAAATTTGGTGCTGCCTTTGGATTTCAGGACCATCCTAATGTAGAGGTCGTAGCCGTAACGGATTTGATACCCGAGCGATGTGCTGGATTAGCGAAGGATTGTCGCTGTTCAAAAACCTATCCTTCGCTGGAAGAGATGGTAAAAGACAAAGACATAGAAGCCGTATTCGTTGCTACAGATGCCC
>DAOSUS010000088.1:0-10763 GCA_035378955.1 Candidatus Hydrogenedens sp.
TTTCTATATATTTTTCCCTTTTCAAATAATATTTATTCATATCAGCCACTTTCCAGAAATCATAGATTTTCACTGCATACCTTTGTTATGGAATTAAATATTCCATTACGGGTTTACCTTCTGCGATATGTCGTTTCACAATCTCCCGTATCTTTTCTATGTTCAATTTACCATAGCGATATTCAGAACCTGAGGACTTATGCGTAACAGTAATCATAGGTTCACGGTCGCAAAGACCTGCACATCCAGATTGTCGAACTGTAACATTTGTAATACCTATGGCTGAAAGTTCAGAGATGAGGTTTTTCAATACTTCTCTGGCACCAGCAGCAATGCCACATGTTCCCATGTGAACTGTAATCACCAAATCCTTTTGAGAATTGCGAATCTCAATGTCCTTAATTGCCTTTTCACGCAAAGCGTTAAGGTCTTCCGGAGAACGAATAATATTTGACATGACTTTTCTCCTTAACTATTTATTTTTTTCTGTGTTTTTGTTTATATATTGGTCTAAAATAGCCTGAATCCGAGCCGGTTTTACTCGTTGATGGACATCTTTATCAACCATAATTGCAGGAGCAAGTCCACAAGCACCAAAGCAACGAGCTACCTCCAATGAGAACATACGGTCTTTTGTAGTTTCGCCTACATCGATGTGAAGTTTATCCTTAATTGCAGCAAGGACCTGTTTTCCACCACGGACATAACAAGCAGTTCCTAAACAAACACGAATCATATGCTTTCCACGAGGCTGAGTTGAAAAAAATGAATAAAAGGTTACTACGCCTGCAACTTCGCTGTACGATTTGTTTAGTCCCAGACTAATCTTTTTCAAGGCACTTTCGGGTAGATACCCAAACATAGCCTGAGCAATCTGCAGAACAGGAATGAGAGCACCAGGCTTATCCTTATATTCTGCGATTACCTCATCAAGCCGAGAAAGCAATTCTTCTTCACTTGCTTCTTCCATACACGCATGTTTTGATTCTTCATTCATATTTCATCTCCTACAAAATTTTTTATTGATTGGTTGTTAATGTTTCGTATTCACCCTCAGTGATTTCATTTTCTACTTTCCATTTTTCTTCTTCTGAATAATGTTTCATTCTTCTTGCAAAGAAAGAAACTTTTTCAAATGTAGCGGAAAGGTCAACATGTTCTACAAAAACATTATCGGGCACTTTGATTCGTAATGGAGAAAAATTCAGAATTCCACTAACCCCTGACTGAACAAGAAGGTCACAAACGGATTGTGCTCCTTCACCCGGAATTGCAAGGATACCAACCACACTTTTTGTCTCTGCAATTACTTTTGATAAGTCAGACATAGCATAACAACGACAACCATGAAAAGTTTGTCCTATTTTTGCAGGGTCTTTATCAAAAGCAGCACGAATTGCTAATTGCCTCCATCGTCCTGCAAAGTTAGCCAACAAGGCAAGTCCTAAATGTCCAACACCTATTAAAACGGCACTTTGTGGTAATGGTGAATCTAAAAAATTTGCAATGCTTTCTAATAAAGGACGAATCCTATATCCACTATTAGGTATCCCTGAATAACCTAACTGCATTATATCCCTACGCACTTGGGCGGGCTTTATATGCAGTATATTTGCAAGTTCATGCGACATTATCGTTTCTTTACCCTCAACCCTCAATTGCTGAAGTATTCGGCGATATAAGCTTAATCTTTCTACTGTTTTTTCAGATACCATAATCTTTTATTTGTGAAATTTTGAACAAATTTATATACTTACCTGTAAGTATAATCGTGAATTCTTTAACAAATTATATCACATCTATTCCCTAGTGTCAAGCAAAAAATATATTATTTTTTAAAATTTTTTTCTTTTAATAAAAATAATTTCTGCCTTATTTTTTTCTATGTGATATATCTCTTCTATATTTTATTGACTTTTTTCTTTTTTTATTGCTATAATTTATTTAGTTTATTTATTGTTTTTTATAACATTATAGGTAATGCAAAGGAGACTAAAATGAGACATGGTATTTTGAATTTGTGTTTTGTGTGTTTTTTATCCTTACTTATTTTCTTTAACAGTTCTATTGCATTTTCTCAGGAAGAAGTCCCTCGTGTTTTATTAGTAGGAGATAGTTGGACAGGCTTCATGTGGGCATTCAAAACATTTAAAGAAATATTTTTGGAAACACCTGGATTGGAAAACATTCGAGAGATAGGCAGTCATACAGCCATAATGGGAGCACGAGCATTTGAATTTTATCCAGAAGAATATAATTATATTCAAAATATAAAGGACGATTTAGCAAAGTATCCTATTATAGATATTGTAGTAATGACATTAGGAGGTAATGATTTCTTAAGAGGAACACCTCAAACTCCTCGCTGGGATTGTAGTATGTTATCCAATCCTTCACAAGAACAATTTATCATCAATACGATTGTAAATTATATGAGTGGCATTATTGATGAAATTCTTGCAGTCCGACCGGATATTCGAGTAGCCCTATGTGGTTATACTTTTGCAGGTAGAGACCGTGGTGGTTGTTCAATATGCGATCAACAAAATGCTTTTGTTCGTTTTGAACAAGCCAAAAAGGCTCTTGCTGATAGTAAACCACGGGTTTATTATGTCCATAACCTTGGACTCATGCAATATCATTTTGGCACATCAACCCCAACGAATTTACCTCCTAATTCTGTTCCTTATCCTGGCAATTACCCTTCTTATTCTCCATTTCCCGGTGGTGACCCTTGTTCCTTAGTTCATCCTGATGCACTTTTTGATGGTGATATCCATTTATCACAGCCAGGTTATAAAATATTAGCCCAGAGATGTATGTCCGAATTTATCAGTCAATGGCTGGATTATCCAAAAGTTTATTTTATTAATAGTATTTCTTCAAATGGAAATACAATGACTTTTTCAGTAACTTTTAGTGAGCCTGTTTCAAATGTTGATATAACTGATTTTAATGCCAAGGATAGTTTATCGTCTCCCCTTCCTATTCTTTCTGTTAATAATATTCAGGGAAATCAAATTTACAATGTAGTTGTAGATACTACAATCGCTGTTGGAAATGTTACACTTTGTGTGATTGATAATGATTCCATTGTAGATGCTACTTCAAAACCATTAGGAGGACCCGGTACAGGAACATCAGAAGGTAACGGTGATTTTTGTTATAATGGCGTTTGGGAATACCATGATTTTATTAGACAGCCCGACCATGAAATTGTAGCAGGTATGCAATATTTACATGAAAACCTTAGTGCCTATTATGTTTTACTGAGTGACCAAGGAGCAGAAGGACTTTCATTCAATCCTGAAGAGTGTGATTTAAATGGTGGACAAATTTCTATAGACCCCATCATTATTTCTGGAAATGGTATGTTAGATTCTTTAGAATTCTCCCTCATTACAGAATGTTACAATAATCCCTCTATTGATTTTACGGCTAATGGAGGAGTGAGTCATCAAATTGCGGTAAATGCCTATAATCAAAATATGCAAAGAATGATAACTGATGTCGGAGGAACTAATGGGATTGTCTATACTATTTTCTATGGTTTACCTCAAATGTTAGCAGGATATATGACCTTAGGGAATCAAGAGTCAACCATGATTCCTACGGTAATTTCTCTTGCGGCACAAGCCATTGACCCAAATTTTAATATTCATGTAAACATAATTACTCCTATCTATTATCAACTCCTTCCTCAATATTTTGGTCCTGATGGTGATGCAGATGGAGATGGCTGGACAAATAAACAGGAGTATGAATATTTCGTTCGTTCTAATATGAGTTATGAAGAGAAAAAACAAGCGTATATAAATTCCGCATTAAATCCGGATGTATATCCAGGTTCGGATTGTGAGGAATGCCGCACTTCTTCCACATTAGGTGGAATTTTCAAAGTAGGTTCGGATGTCTGTTTGCGTGTTCCGGACCCTGTGGCTACAAATTCTTCGTTTAACTGGACAAAATTAAATGGTAGTTTAGAAGGAAGAGGTCTAAATACCCATTGTCGTTCCCTCTGGATTCCTAATGCACAAGTCGAAGATACAGGAATATATATATGTGAATATGATAATGGACAGAAAACAAATACTACTTACGAATTTCATGTTATCATCTCTGATGAAGTACCTATCAGTTCGTCTTTGACACTTGTATTATTTGTAGGCGTTGTAACTTTGTGTTCTGTTTTAATCATAAGAAAACAATATGTAAGATAAAAAATCAGATAGACATAACCCCTTAAACATATCTTCATGTTTAAGGGGTTTTTATTTATTCTGCAATTCTTATTAGTCCACATAATTTTGCAAAACGAATAACCTCATCCATTTCTTCTCGAGTAGGTCTCCGTGAAATTTGAAAATAACATGGATTATCCAGAACTTTATAAGTAGGTCGATACTGTTCCATAATGTTGATATAAGTATTTTCGGAAATATCTTTTGCTAACCATCTTAATATCTCTTTTGTTTCATGGATTAGCCCGGGCATTACAAGATGTCTTACCAATAATCCTCGTTGAGCAATTCCATCAGAATTTATTACTAAATCTCCTACCTGGCGATACATCTCTTTTATAGTTTCTTTTACTACACCCGGATAATTTTTAGCATTGGAATATTTACGTGCCGTTTCATCCTCCCAATATTTTACATCGGGCATGTAAATGTCAATCCAGTTTTCAAGTATTTTTAATGAATCAATACTATCATAAGAATTTGTATTGTAAACGATAGGAAGTTGTAATCCACCTTGTTTTGCGATAATTAGTGCTTCGATAATCTGAGGGATTACATGGGAAGGAGAGACAAGATTGATATTATGACAACCCAAAGACTGTAAGTTTAACATCATCTCCGCAATAATTTCTGTAGAACATTCCGGACCTGATGGATATTGACTTATTTCATAATTCTGACAAAATACACAATTCAAATTGCACCCACTAAAAAATATCGTGCCCGAACCGTGCCATCCTACCAGATAGGATTCTTCCCCAAAATGTGGAAAGGCACTTGAAACCCTTGCATACCGACCTATTTTACAATGACCTATTTCATTATCCAATCTATTAACACCACACCTCCGTGGACATGCACAACAATTTTGTAGCGTTTTATTTATCCATTCAAGACACTCGTTTTCCACATCTTTATTAATACTTAAATATACTGGTTTCATATTTTTCTTTAGTGAAATTTTAAAGCAAAATTATCTCAATTAATTATAAGACATATCATTTTCTTATCCCTTAAATTTATATTTGTTAATGATATAACAGATATAAATTTCCTTTTAAAAACACAATCAAGACATATTCTATAAATATATTACATTTTATAGATAAATTGATATTTTACTTTTTAATATTATTTTTTTATGATATTATATGTTTATTGTTTAAAAGTATCTTTACAAAAATTAACAAACAAACGATAGGAGATTTTTTATGAAGAAATCTAAGAAAGGTTTCACTCTAATCGAGCTGTTGGTCGTCATTGCTATTATCGGAATTCTTGCTGCTATTTTATTGCCTGCATTAGCAAGGGCTCGTGAAGCAGCAAGAAGGTCAAGCTGCCAGAACAATTTAAAGCAATGGGGATTGGTATTCAAAATGTATTGTGGTGAAGCAAAAGGCGAAAGATTCCCAAGAATTCTTGTAAGGGAAGGCTCACAACCTATATATAGAGACTGTGATGTTGCCAATCCTACATACACTACTTTTACAAGGTCTGTATTCCTTGCTATGGGTCCTGATTTAACAACTTTGTATCCTGAATACCTAACGGACCCTGCGATAATCTTCTGTCCATCCGATGCACAAAGTAATATAAAAGATGTTACCAACGATGCTACAGGTGAGAATACAGCGGGTTGGTTATGCACTAATGAACATTATGGTGCGGCTGCAATAGATGAAAGTTATATATATATCGGTTGGGTTTTAGACCGAGCCAAAACTACAGACAACCCTATGACATTACCAGCAGTTCCTCCACTAATTAATGAACCTGTAACAGGACCAGGACAATTTGTTGAACTTGCTTTAAATACACTTGTCCCTGTTTTTGCTAACCCATCACAATGGCCCAATCTCGTTGATAAAGATGTACCAGTATCAGCAGGTAATGGTAATGGAGGTGGCAATACTGTATACCGATTAAGAGAAGGAATTGAAAGATTTTTAATTACGGATATTAATAATTCAGCATCCTCTGCCCAAGCACAGAGTTCTGTATGGATTATGCTCGACCATGTTTCAACCAAACCCGAAGGATTTAATCATATTCCCGGTGGCTCTAATGTGCTTTATATGGATGGACATGTAGAATTTATTCGTTATGTTGCAGAAGACCCATTAAATCCGACAGGAGCCGGAACTCCTCCTGTAAATGCAGGTATGGCTGAAATTATTGGTATGTTTATTTAGTAACAATATTCATAATTCTACATTTATATTATTGTATATTGTAAAAACAACGAGTCTAAAAAAAGACAGTAATCTTTTGTGATATTGTTATTGAAATAAAAGTAGGGGCAATAAATTTTTCGCCCCTACTTTTTCTATCTATAAGATAGTGTCATTCTCACTTATAACGGAATATTCATCAAAACTAAATAAGGGTTATTTATTGAAGTAATTTTCCTTGATATTCACCCGTCAAAGATTTTAAGAACTTTGTGATTTTTTCTTCTTCTGTTTTGGGTATTTGTTTGCCTACTTGATACTTCAACATAATATTTACTACTTTTTGTAAATCGTCCGTAGAACCATCATGTAGATAGGGTTGGGTAACTGCAATATTACGAAGTAAGGGGACTTTGAATTTATGTTTATCCTCTTCATTTTTTGTAACATTGTATCTCCCTAAATCGGCTTCTTTTATTTCTCCGCCACGGTCTTTGAAATAATCGGCTTTTAAGCCCATTTTTTCATAAGATTGACCGCCCATGGCTTTGCCTACATGACAGGTAGCACATCTGTATTTCTTAAATAAAGCATATCCTTCCTTTTCCTCTGCGGTAAGAGCATCTGTCTTGCCTAATAAAAATTGGTCAAACCGTGAATTAGGAGTTATAAGGGTCTTTTCAAACTCCGCTATTGCATTCGTAAAATTCTCTTTATTGTATCCAGAGGGATATACTTCAAGGAAAGATTTTGTAAATTCTTCATCTTGATTTAATTTTGATGTTACCTCTTCCCAGTTGGAAGCCATTTCTTTAGGATTATTTACGGGACCATCTGCCTGCTCCTGCAAATCTTTGGCACGACCATCCCAGAATTGGACAAAGTTAAACAAGGCATTATATACAGTGGGAGCATTTATTGGACCAATAGCACCTCCCACACCTTCAGAAAATTTCTTGCGGTCAACCCCTCCGGTTCCTAAATCATGACAACCCGCACAAGCAAGACTATTATCCTTGGATAATCTTTTATCATGATATAGTTTATTCCCTAACGCTACTTTTTTCTCGTCCACATTTACTTTTTGTGGTAAAGGTTGAACAACTTCTTCTTTTAAATTTTCAGGAATACCCTCAGTAGCATAGTGCTTGGCTCGTGTAGATTTTACCCATGTTAAAATTAAATTTTGTTCTTCTTTTGACAGCATACTATCCCAATGTAAAGCGATGTATCGCAAGGGTGGCATTTCATTCATCAATGTTGTATGTTCAATTTTTGCTAAGGCAACTTCTGTAGGTGGTTTATTCTCACCCGGGAATAATTCTTTTACCATATTCATATAAAACAAACCCAATTTAATATCTGCTTCTATTATTCCTCTGGCTATGGGAAAGTTAGCATAGAAAGGAAGTTTGTATTCTTTGGTATGACAGTTCACACATTTTTTTTCTAATATAGGTAATACTTTTGCAAAAGACGGGTCATCTACTTTTTGTTTTGTAATAGCAGTACCAACAGGAGGACCTACAATAAGATTTACTATAGGAAATGCCAACGCTAAAAGAATACCAAGAACGATTACTGTGATTACATATTTTTTCATGCACACACTCCTTATTTTAATTATTATAAACTTTCCCCAACCTAATCCCTATAATTAGTATAATATATCCATTATATTTTTTCAACTACCATGTAATATAAAACTAAAATAAAAAAACATGTTAAGAGAAACCAACAAAAATATAAAAGGCAACAATTCTTATCATTTAATAGATTCTGGTGACCGACTTAAGTTAGAACAAGTAGGTCCTTACAAAATTATTCGTCCTGCACCTGAAGCATGTTATCCTAAAACTCTCCCGGATTTATGGGAAAAAGAAATAGATGCTATATATGTTCGTTCCGATGAAGGTGAAGGGCATTGGGAATATCAGAACCTCATACCTCAACAATTTCCTATCTCTATACAAGATTTTAATATTTATGCAAAGATAACCAGTTTTGGGCATATTGGTTTTTTCCCCGAACATCTTAATTTATGGAATCTTTTATTAAATCTCCAAATAAAAAATGTAGATGCCGTTCATGTTTTAAATCTTTTTGCATATACAGGTCTTTCCACAGTTGCATGTGTCAAAAAAGGCTTTCAGGTATGTCATGTGGATTCCTCAAAAGGAATGGTTGAATTAGCGAAGATGAATATGAAACTGAACAATCTAAATGAGAACTCCGTGAGATGGATGGTAGAAGATGTAAAAAAATTTGTTAGTAGAGAAATTAAAAGGGGAAAAACTTATAACGGATTTATCCTTGACCCTCCATCTTTTGGAAGAGGACCTAAAAATGAAGTTTGGAAATTGGGACAGTACATATCTGGTTTATTAGATGATTTAATGATGCTTTGTAAGGGTTCCCCTTTATTTATTTTTCTGACATGTTATTCTTCTGATTTTACACCTATGATTCTTGAAAGAATATTAAGGACATATATAAAAAAAGATGGGATTTTTTTATCAGGCGAATTGACTATAAAAGAAGTTTCAGGACATCTCTTTTCATCAGGAGGAGCCTGTTGTGTTTATATCCAAAAAGAAGCTCTTCCCGAAAATGTCCTGATTTTTCAACATTACTAATAAAAGAGGGAGATAAGAATAAAATCTTATCTCCCAATCTATGCATTATTTTAGTGTTTTAGTTCAGAAGTGGAGCGAAACCATCCTCTGTTCCTTCTTGGAGGATATATCCTTTACCAGGTGCATTATAGAGTTGGATTTGCCGTAATAATTCGGACAAATTAAACTTCCAATCTTGAATTTGATAGTCTCCAGAATGAGGCGCACAATTCCTATGCTTACCATCTCCGAGGCCATAACCATCTTCAGAAGTATCATCACAACCATATCCACCATAATTAAACATCTGGATTACTCTTAACATTTCAGAAAGAGATATTGCCCAATCGCGATTAGAATCAGCGGAATGTGCTCTTTCAGGTGGCCAGCCTTTTATCAGTGGGGTTTCAACTATGGGAGATGTGAGTTCCTCACTATTGACCGTTCTATAAAGGACATAGCCACTGATAACAACTTGTCCATCTGCATCACTTGGAACGGATACCGTATACACAACCTTAATCGGGAATGGTGGAATATCCATCCATGCAAATTCTAATGTTCCTGTTGCACCATTAGAAGGAACAACAACCGCGTTACTTGATTCCACAACAGATTGTAATACCCACCCTGTCGGGAGTGTTTCTTTCAAGCCTAATGCAGAGACATTTAAACGAATAGGATTTCTAATAGTCAAAACAACTGTCAAGGTTTGTCCAGGCCAATATCTGTGATTTCCTGAAACTGCTCGTTCTAAAATCAAAGATGTGGGTGGCTCATTACCACCGGGTCCAGGACCTTCTCCACCTGTTTCATTCGATTGTGCTTGACATTTTCCAACAATGGCTTGTAATTCTTCCAGAGTAATCACACCATCGTTATTAAGGTCAAGCATACTCACAATACGAGAGAGCCATGTTTGGTCTATAGGCATCATATAAACAGATGCAATAGCCGTGATTATTTCATTTATATCTATCACACCATCTCCGTTCTGGTCTATCGTATTGAACATCTGAATTGCATAAGGTGCCAGAGAACAGGGATTCCAGAGGTCTGGGAATATTATAATTTCTCCCTCAAGAGAAGGTTCGCCTTCAGGAGGCTCTTCGGCACAAGTGCTCGATACGGCTTTAATTTCATCTTTTATTACAGATCCATCGCCATTGAGGTCAAACTTCTTGAACACTTCAGATATTATAGAAATATCTACCGGCAACGGAACTGTCATAATTACAGGACCTGTAAGTTCATCCATTGTGATATGGCCATCTTTATTCTTGTCAATCAAATCGAAATATTCAAGAGCAAAGGGCGCAATTTTACATGGGTCAGTTGGAATTTCAAACTCACCTTCAATAGGTATAGGAGGTTCCCCTTCAATAGGAGAAATTTCCGGACATTCATCCAAAATGGCTTTAAGTTCATCTTTGATAATTTTTCCATCTGCATTCAAATCAAAGATGGCAAAAACCTTCCCTACAATACTTGGATCAATAGGTAATGGATATATTGTAACCACAGGAGTAGATAATAATTCTTCTATTGTGATAGCACCATCAGAATTTACATCAAGAATATCAAAATATTTAAGAGCAAGAGCACCTAATTCACATGTGTTCCAATTTATAGGAGGAAGTTCGCCTTCCCACGGAGGTAATTCACCTTCCCATGGAGGTAATTCACCTTCCCATGGAGGAAGTTCACCTTCCCATGGAGGAAGTTCACCTTCCCAT
>DAOSUS010000088.1:10863-12504 GCA_035378955.1 Candidatus Hydrogenedens sp.
TTCACCTTCCCATGGAGGAAGTTCACCTTCCCATGGAGGAAGTTCACCTTCCCATATTGGAGGAATTTGCTTCAAATCATTACAATCAATCAACCCGTTGGCATTAGTATCAACATAAGAAAATTGTTCTGGAGTTACATATTCCGAAACCTCTTCATAACTAATCATCATATCTCCATTTTTATCAATGATAGAAAGGACATTGTTGGGGTCAAGTCCTATTTGAGGTGCCAACATACTTAAAATTGGCATTAATTCGTCAATTGTTACTCCTCCGTCATGATTCCCATCTACTATTGCGTAAACCTGTTCTAATGTAAGGTTATACTGACTTAATGCATTGTCTATATCCGAGTATATACTTCTAATTTCATCAGAACTTAATTTCCCATCGGCATTCTTATCTATATAGGGGAAAACCAATTCTAATAAAGAACGAAGCGACATTGTAGGTAATGGGCATTCGCCATTATTTCCTGGCTCAATACCACACATATCTGCCCATGCTTCCAATTCGGCAATTGTAATAGCACCATTACTATCCAAATCAAATTGCTGGAATAATACATCAAAATCAACAATGGGCGGATAAATCATAATGATAGGGAAATTTAACTCATCTCTTGTGATAACACCATCTTGATTCTGGTCAAGATTGGCAAATTCATCTATTGCCATCTTTACCCAATCACATGGGTCTGTAACAGGAACCGGAGGTTCTCCTTCTACAATTATTTCACCTTCTTCAATAGGTTCACCTTCAACGCCAGGCTCACCTTCTATCGGGGGTAATTCACCAATATCACCACAATCTATAACACCATTTTTGTTTCTATCCATCATTTGAAATTGCTGTTGATTTACATATCCAGATACCTCTTGCGATTCTATCAGTTGATTTCCATTGGTATCTACAACGGATAAAAGCCCACCGGGCAAATAGACTTGTAAAAGAGCAAGTATAGGCTGAAATTCCTGACGGTCAACTTTACCATCATGATTTGCATCAAACATATTAAAATATTGCTGAGGAACAGGGTATATCACAGACAACTCTGATATAGATAGTCCCCCATCCCGATTAGAATCAAACATGGGCCATAGCAAATCCAATAAAGCATTATTGTCGGACGGTAAGGGGCATGGTTCTACTGCCCTACCTACATACGGGGTAATCACTATCGTTAAAGTTAATAGCATAACCCCTAATATACTTTTTTGAGTTGTTCTAATCATATTTGTTTCTCCTTATAATTTATAATTCTTTGTTTAATTATTTCCTAAGTTAAGATTAAAAAGACTGTTAAAAATATTTTTAACTATTGGGAGGAGATTTTGCACTGATATGATAAGCGAGATACTTTTCCCCATAAAGTTTTGCAGAAACAATATTTTCTATACCCCCTCTTCTTCGTGCAAACATTTTTGATAATTTATCAAGTTTTTTATCTTCATATAGTGTAGTTAAATTCGTAAAAGAATGGTATGTCCATGTCTTTTTTACTTGTTGTTCATTACAATCTGTTTTAGGAATATTGCTAAATATTTCCGTTATTAATTTTACATTTGTTTGTTTCTTCCCCATATTTTTCATGAGGATTTGCAAATCTTGAACATCAATTTTCCCATCACTATTTATAT
>DAOSUS010000089.1 GCA_035378955.1 Candidatus Hydrogenedens sp.
GTACCGTCTTTATCAATTGCTATTCCTTGTTTTGTTAGTTCCCATTTGTAATTTTTTTGTTTTTCAAGGAATTCTTTTTCTGTAAGTGAGAATATGGGGCTTATTTCAATATAAAAATTATCCTTTTGCCCTAAATAAGATTCGATTGCATAACCTGCTTTTTTCAACCATTCCCCCCAAAATTGAGTCATACTTTTTCGTGCAGAAATAACACTATTATCTCCATCGTATTGCTTTATAGGAGTATATTCACCCAGTCTTTGGATTTCCACCGCCACAGGAGGATGGCTTGTGAAACGAAGTGCATCGAATATAAATGTTTCGAACTTGAATCCGTTAGGTTGCTTTGGTTTTATTAATTCTCCATGTTCGTTTATGTAAGGTATTTTCTTAAATGCTTTATGCCAAGGGAAAAGATGTAATTGTTTATAAACCATTTCTACAAAATCTAATGAAATAATATGCATGGCGGGATTCCCTGCAAAAAATTTCATATTTCCCACAGAATCCGTTTCAAGCAATTGAGGATATATATCTAATTCAGAATATTCAATGACCCGGTACACACCATCACACAAACAATGAACCCCTACTGGCTCCCTTAATGAATTTTTCCGAATAATTTTTGATGACATTTCTGCTTTGTTTAAGGTATGATAACCAATAAACCTCGGGTCAGCCACTTTTACTGCCCAATTGTCTACTTGAAAATAACTTAACATTTCTATACCCCGATTTCGGGCATCTTTTAAGATTCCTTTTTCTACAATCGTAGGTATTGTCCCTCCGTGTCCATTTGGATTCTTTGCAATAGAGTATGGAGAATCCATCATAAATTTTCCCTGTTCGTTGAGACACGGAACCATAGGTTGGACTGCAAAGTAAATATTTTCAGGACTTAACCCAAAAAAATCATGTTCTTTAAAAAAGGATACTGTAGATTTTTCATTTCCTTCACTTACCATGATATACCATGGTAATATGCAATTGTATCTATTTTGTAGATTAATAATTTTTTCAGCATGATACTGAAATAAAGATTTCTGAGTAATAGGACCCACTGGATAAGTCCCTTTAGGTCCATCAAAACCTAATCGCGTTCCTTGTCCCCCTGCTACAAGGAATAATCCTACTTTCCCCTTACGCAACATTTCTTCGCCACATTCGTATGCTTCCCTTTCTTGGGGATGTGTATCTTCTCTCAATGGAATAACATCGACCGGTTTTATTTGAGAGAAAACCTCGGTTTCTGGGGTAGAAAGTATCCACTTTTCTGCTAAATCGTTCATTAACTGAAAATCAATTTCCTTTAATTGATTTAACAGGTGTTGTTTCTCCTTATCTTGAAGTTGTTCCCAGAATTGGAAAACATGCTCCTGACCAAATTCGACTGTTTTTTGATAAATTTCTTTTTCTACCTCTGTACTGAACAAAGATTTACTCCTTATACTCATACTACCAGTAAGGACTCCATATTTTGCCGTATTTGTTCATTTCTTGTCGTTGCTTATAATTAGGAAGCAAACCAGGTTTGCATCCTTCTGTTATTTCGTATTTTGAACCACATCCATCGCATATACCATAGTCGAATCCGGGCTGTTCTAACGGCTCTTCACATTTTGGACAAATAGGTTGAAATCGTTTGTAAACCTCTTCTGGTTTCGGAAATTCCATCCCGCAGCATGGACATTTAACCATGGGGGAAACCCTTCGCCATGCCCGAGAAAACATGTGGTCTGCATTGCAAATCCGACAATAAACTTGCCTTCCAGGTATAGGTCTTATTTCCTCTTTAGGCGTTTTCTTGTCTGAACTTCCCCAACCAAATAAAGGCATTTGTTTTTTCCTTAATGAATTGAAGACAGTGTTTTTAATAAAACATGGTCTTGATATTCTATATCATTAACTTTAAGGTTTAATTTCAAAACAGCGGATGTTTCCTTTTCAGGTGTTTTAGGTACTACTTCTATTTTAATTCCCGGAGTGTTTGAAATGGAAACTTCACGAGCAGTGAAGAAATCAGGGATGATTTCAAAAGAAACAATCTCTATCTTATCGCTTTCAGATTGGGGAGTAATCTCTATGCTTTTTAAGTTAGATATTTCTTTAGATATTTGAGGAAAAACAACAAAAGGCTTTGGGAAGGTTGGATTTATTTTGTAAGGAGCAGTGACAATACCTTTTACTTTTATTGGAACTTCAGGGAAACGGTCTATATTTGTACTTAAGAAAATTTTCCTGTCAAGTTCACCGGGAGATACATAGGGATTTATCTTAAATGAAATAGTATATTCTACAGGTTCTTCTGTTTTTGTCTTGGTAATTTCAAAAGTTAAATCGTTATCTGTAATATCCTGAATATCCTTCTCATAAACTTTATTTATTTCAAGAGGTTTGTTCATAGACTTCTGTTTAATGTGTAACTTTTGTTCAATAATTTTCCCTTTAGGAAGTGTTCCGAAATCAACAAATTCAGGTTCACAAATAAACTCAGGGTCAACTTTAGCAATAACTTTCAATTCAATTACAGGATTTTTGAAATCATTAGAAAATATGGTCAAAGTCTTTTCAGAGGAAAATCCTACAACTCTTGCAGGGTAAAGAGTAACAATAAAATATCCCTCTCCATTGGGTGGGATTGCATTTTGTCCAATAGGTATTGTGCCTATAGTACAAGCACAAGTGGTTCGTATATCCTTTAAACTAAGGATGGATTTCCCTCTATTGAATACTTTTACTTTTTTTGTAGTTTCTTTATCGTTTGGAACGGTGCCTAAATCCAGAACCGAACCTGTTTCTAATTCTATTATGGCTGTATTATCAGGATTACTTCCAACAGGGGGAAGAGAAGGGTTATAGGGATTTTCTATATCGTTATCTTGGAGGTTTTGGTTTTGAGATTTGATGACCAGCCAGAATACAAACAATGAACACAGGAAAACAATACCAAAAATAATATATTGAACTTTTTTAATTCGCATAGTTTATTGTCTCGATACTTTTAATATTACTTTATGTTTTTTCTGGAAAATATCAAGATCGGTATCCAGTTGATTGTAAATATTTTCATTGATAGTAATATCTAATTCCATACCCAATAAGAGAGCACCAACTACAGGTTCATAAACGGGCATTACGGGGGTTGCTAATGGGCACTCTCTATGTATAACGGTTGTCATGGCATCCTTTAATACAGGACTAATCCCCTTAAATACACTGCCTGCCATGACCACATCGAAAGGATAGCGAGTCATATCTAATATGCGGGCACATGCATTTACCATTTCTCCTAAATACCTACCTCCCCATTCCAAAATATCACAGGCTATACTGTCTCCTTCATAAGCCGCATCAAAAACTAATTTTGCCATAGGTTGTAAATCAAGATAGGTTAAATTATGTTTATACATTTTATAGAACAATTCATCTACATCTTTACATCCAGACCGTTCTAAAAATTTATCTACTAATTTCGTATATCCGATAATTTTATCTCTATATCTCCATACTGCTTTTAATCCTTCTTGCCCAATACTTGACCCACTCACTTTATCCCCGAAATCTTCACTAATACCCCCAACTCGCGCTTCTTTCCCATCTTTACTTTTACCTGCACAAACACAGCCGGTTCCACAAGCAATGACAATTCCATAAGGATGTTTGGTCCCTCCACGGAGTCCTGCCATTGAGTCATTGCGAAAACATCGAGGAATACTTCCAAATATAGGAGTAAAAATTTCTTCTTCTAACATTACATAATCTTCAGGAATATCGGCTCCTGCTATTCCTAATCCAATACCATTAATATCGGATAATTTTAATCCGGCTTCTTCTAATGCCGACGAAACTGCTTTCTGGATTTCTTGTTTTGCCGGTTCAATTCCGTATGCTTCATAATTTCCAGCTCCAGCTTGTCCAAAACCAAGGATTCTTCCAGATTCGTTCCCAATGAGGACAAAGGTTTTAGTGCCTCCTGCATCAATTCCTAAATAATACCGCATTGCTAACCCTTTCATATTTTTTTGGATATATAAGAAACGCGCAGATACTTACTCTTTACCTGCGCGTATATATTTTCACTTTTATATCTTAAAAATTCAATTCGTGTTATCGATTAGAAAGATTTTGCAGTTTTTCTAAGTCCGATTTTGCCTGTTCTGCGGCAGCGGATAATGGATATTTGTCAATCAACTCTTTTAATATTTGAATTGCTCTATCATTTTGACCTAACCTTGAATAGGCTACTGCTTGATTCTGTAACGCAGTGGGTATTTTTTGATGATTGGGATAATTATTCTTCAAGACATCAAATTCCTGAATAGCTTCCTGATATTTGTTTAAATTCATCAGGGATTTTGCTTTCCAGAATATTGCGTTAGGAGTTGTTTCCTGTGTCGGAAACATTTTGATGTGTTTATCAAACCGAACAAATGCTTCCTCATATTTCTCATTGGCAAACAATTTTTGAGCCTCATTGTAATCCTCTTTAGGGTCAATTGTAGTTGTTGCTTGTTCTGCAGGAGGTTCTGCTATGGTTTGAGGTTGCGTTGTAGTAACAGGTGGATTAGGTGCCTCTGTTTTTGGAGCAGGTGCTCCTGTTTTTGGAGCAGATGCTGTCGTTTGCGTGGGTACTGTTGGAGCCGAAGGAGGAACTTGTATAGGAGGGGCTTGGGCTGAACTGGGTGGCAAAATTTCTACATTACCCATTGCTTCTTTGGGGGCTCCTGAAGTAGACGGTTGAGCAGAAACTCCACCTACAGATAAATTCAGATGGCGATATAATGTAGTTTTTAACTCGTTTAAATCTTTACTTAATTGGGATATTTTTACCTGGTTTTCTTCAATCACAGACTGTAAAGATTTCATAGTCTGCTCATTCTCTTGAAGTTTAACCGAGAGATCTGCAAAAGTCGTATTTATCCCATCAAAACCTTTATCTAATTTTGTAACACGGCGGTGCATATCATATATAACGGTTTCTACTTGTTTGCCACCTGTAGTTCCACATGAAGTAGCTAAAAAAATAAATAAACATACAAGCCCAAAAGATATGCACCGCACTATGTTCATATTCTTATCTCCTAAATAATTTGAATAATATCTTATTGTAATCTTTACCCAATTATAAAACTTTTACTGGGCACGATTAAACTCTACACGACGATTTTTTGCCCATGCAGCCTCATTATGTCCTGGGTCTGCGGGGAATTCTTCACCGTAGCTAATAGTAACTAACCGTTCTCCCGGTATCCCTAACTTAATAAGATAATCACGAACTGCAAGGGCTCTTCTTTCACCTAATGCAAGGTTATATTCTTGTGTTCCGCGTTCATCGCAATGACCCGCCAACTGAATTATAACGCCCGGTACTTGTTTAATTTTCTCTGCATTTTTTTGCAGGGTTGCTATCGCATCCGGACGAAGGGACGAACTATCATAATCAAAATATACTGTTTCTAATCCGTATTTACTACCGGGAGTAAATAATAATTTTTCCAAATCTAATTCTGGTTGTCCTTCGCCACTCGGTTTTTCTGTTGATGTTGTTCCAATACCTGTGTCAATTGGAGCACCTTTTTTATGTTTACAGGCGGTGCCCGTTAGGACTAATGATACTAAAACAATGGCTAATACTGTGAAATACAAATTCTTTTTAAACATTGAAGAACCTCCTCTTGTAAAGAGTTAAAGTTTAATTTTAAGTTTATTTTGTTGTGTTACTAATTGTTGCCTGCTTGATAGGTAGGCTTCCAGAAAGGTAAATCTATTATAAATCATTTTAACCAGGAAAAACAAGTTAACTATAAATTATAATTACAATACAAATAAAAAAGTTTCAAAAATATTTACTTTTTGTAATAGTTTTTTTGATTGCAGTAATATAAGTGATTTGAAGTCCTGTTATTTTAAATTTGTAACTATAGGTGAAATGAAATGGACAACATAATATTGACAATTGATGATTTGAATTTATCTGTTCAAAATAAAAAGATTTTGAGAGGAATAAAAATGGAAATATGGGCAGGACATATCCATGCCATTATAGGTCCAAACGGTGCAGGAAAATCTACATTGGTTTCTACTGTTATGGGTTTACCGGGATATAAACCTGAACAAGGGAAAATTTGCTTTTTAGGAGAAGATATTACGAACTTGCCTGTATTTGATAGAGCACAGCGCGGACTTACTTTAGCATGGCAAGAACCCGCACGATTTGAAGGACTTTCTGTAGAAAAATTTATTTTAACAGGAGCCAAAAATAAATGTCATAAAAGAGCAGAAGAAGTTTTAGAAATGGTAGGTCTTGACCCACATAAATACCTAAACAGGGCTGTAGATAAAACTTTGAGTGGTGGAGAGAGAAAACGCATCGAATTGGCTTCCATCATTGCTATGGAACCCAAATTAATCTTGTTAGATGAACCGGATTCCGGGATTGATATTGATGCGTTAGAAAAAATATTTTCTCTATTGAAGAAATTAAAACAAGATGGGATTACCATTGTCGCTATAACACATAGTCTCGCTGTTCTTAATCAAGCAGACCATGCTTTTTTGATGTGTTGTGGAAAAATTTTGGATAAAGGAGATATAAACCGAATAGCCTCCTATTTCCAGAACAAATGTATCCCATGTAATCATGATAGATTCATAACTTCAACAATGGAAACAGCACCATAAATTAAAAAAGGAAATGGAATGAATAATAGTAATACTGCATTGGAATTATTGAAATCATTAGGTATAGATATTGGACATGTTTTTCCAGAAGATGTGGCAAAAATACAGGTTCATCAAAACAAAGTCGTAGGGCTCCATCTCGTTCCTGGCCTACGCGTTCAAGCAGATGAAATGAAAGATGGAATTGAAGCCGAGATTTTGATAGAAAAAGGAATGAAAATAGAGAAACCCATTCATATATGTTTCGGTGTATTGCCCGAGGAAGGATTACAAAAGGTAAAACTTCACATCCGTGCTCAAGAAGAATCCAAGGCAATGATACTGGCTCATTGCACCTTTCCTAATGCCCGTCAGGTAAAACATATAATGGATGCCGATATAGAGATAGAACCCCATGCTCATTATGCCTATTTTGAGAGACATGTCCATGGACCTAAAGGAGGCGTAGATGTTATTCCTAACGCCAAAATTCATGTTCAGGAAGGAGCAGAATTTTCAACAGAATTTGAATTAATAAAAGGTGCTGCTGGCAATATCGAATTTCAATACGAAGTAAATGCAGAAGCACAAAGTAAGACAGAAATGACAGCCCGAATTTCAGGAACGAATAATGACCAAATTCGTTTGCACGAAATAGTGCATTTACTTGGGGAATATTCAACGGGTGTTATTGTCTCCCATATTGCATTAAAACAATATGCTATAGCAGATATTGAAAACACTCTGGTGGCTCATGCTCCGTTTTCCCGAGGACATGTAGATTGTAAAGAAATTGTTGTGGGAAATGCGCAGGCAAAGGCAGTTCCAACAGTCTTGGTTAAAAATCCTACGGCACATGTTACTCATGAAGCGGCAATAGGGAGTGTTGATGCGAAACAATTGGTAACTCTTATGGCTCACGGATTAAACGAAGATGAAGCAACAGATTTAATTATTGAAGGACTGCTCAGTAAAAAACAAAATTGGCAGAATATGATAAAAGAAATAGAATAAGGTTTTGTTGGGCGAGAAGTATAAATGAAAAAGTGCCGGGAGAGGGAGTCGAACCCTCACGAGGGGTTAAGCCTCGTCGGATTTTGAGTCCGATGCGTCTGCCAATTTCGCCATCCCGGCATCGTTGTATAGAAGATTATAAAAAAATCGGGATAAAAATTCAAATTTTAAATTTATAACGCGTTTATTAATTGCTTTTATATGTGTTTTTAAGTATTTATATATGGCTATATAATATTATTTGTATTTATTCGTTATTTGTATAAATTTATAAATTTTTATATTCTTTTGTAATTAAATGTGTTTTAAGTTAATTACAAGTTCAAAAAATTATACTTGACCTTTTTGGGTAACTTATGTTAGAATAAATCAAATATTGAATACTAACCTTCAGGGCAGGGTGAAATCCCCGACCGGCGGTAATAGCCCGCGAGCAGAGATGCCGATTCGGTGAAATTCCGAAGCCGACGGTTAAAGTCCGGATGGAAGAAGCGTTAGTGAAAAGATGAATACTTCTTAGTCGCAATGGGAATTCTTTGCAGCGGCCATTTGCGGCTTTTTCCAAAAGCCCTGATAGGTTAATCCTATCAGGGCTTTTTAATTTTTTAGGATAAACATTTTTATAAGCGAAAAATATGGAAGAAGAAGTTACCAAAGATTTATATTACATGCGAAGAGCATTAGAACTTGCTGAGAAAGGCAAGGGAAGGACATCTCCTAATCCTATGGTAGGATGTGTTATTGTTAAGAATGGTAAGATTATTGGAGAAGGTTATCATCAGAAAGCAGAAAGTCCACATGCAGAAATTGTTGCTCTGAATAATGTTGTAGAAGATACTTATAATTCTACCATCTATGTTACACTTGAACCTTGCACTCATTTTGGGAAAACTCCACCGTGTATATCAAAAGTTATAGAAGCCCGACCTAAAAGAGTAGTTATTGCTATGCAAGACCCTAATCCGCTTGTTTCGGGGAAGGGAATTGAAATGCTTAAATCCTCAGGTATTGATGTACTTGTAGGTGTTTTGGAAGAAGAGGCCCGAAAATTGAATGAGATATTCATTAAATACATTACTCAGAAAGTCCCCTTTGTAATTGCCAAATGGGCTATGACTATGGATGGGAAAATAGCCACGATTACAGGTGATTCTAAATATATCAGTGATTTAGATTCGCTAAAAATTGTTCATAGTATAAGAAATGAAGTAGATGCGGTATTGGTTGGAGGGAAAACTGTTCTTGTAGATAATCCTCTTTTAACGGTAAGGCACATTGATGGAGATTATAAAAATCCAATACGGATTCTTCTCGATACTAAAAATAGGTTATCAGAGGACTTAAATGTTTTCAAAGATAGAAAAGTAGCCCCTACATGGGTTGCAACAACTTATAACCGAAATTATTCTTTCGTAGATAGGATTATTGAGTTAAAATCTACAGAAAAAGGACATGTCCCGCTAACGGAATTAATGCAAGAATTAGGTAAGTTGGAAATCTCCTCCGTTTTAATAGAGGGAGGAGGAAGTGTATTCGCATCTGCATTTCAGGAAAGAATTGTTGATAAAGTCTATACCTTTATATGTCCGAAAATTTTTGGAGGAGAAAATGCAATTAGTCCTGTTATGGGCACCGGTATTGCCCAAAAAGTTAATGATGCATTAAAACTAAAAATTGCCTCTGTAAAGAAATTAAATCAGGATGTTTTGATTGAGTCCTATGTTATTAAATAGAAGGTAAAGAAATGTTTACAGGAATTATCGAAGAAATAGGAACAATTATTAACCTTTCAGCGAACAAAATTACAATACAGGCAAGTGTGGTATTATCAGATATAACTTTGGGTGCAAGTATTGCAGTAAATGGAGTCTGTTTAACTGTAACAGAAAAGACAGATAGTTCTTTTTCTGCCCAAATCTCCCCTGAGACAAGAGCGAAAACAACCCTTTCGGAACTTCATATTCAACAAAAGGTAAATCTGGAAAGGGCTATGCCTATAAACGGTAGATTTGGAGGGCATATAGTTTTGGGTCATGTAGATAGTATTGGTACTGTGAACCGTATTGTAGAACAAGGACAATTCTCTTTTTGGTATTTTAAAGTTTCTCAGAGTATCTGCAAGTATATTGTTCCCAAAGGCTCAATTGCTATTGACGGAATTAGCCTGACAGTTGTAGATATTATTGATGATATTTTCAGTGTAGCAATTATTCCTTCAACACGAAATAATACAAATTTGCAATTTTTAAATGTAGGAGATAAAGTCAACCTTGAAACGGATATTATCGGAAAATATATTGAAAGATTATTAGTTCCATATAATTCACAAACAAAAATTTCAGAAACATTTTTAAAAGAACATGGTTTTTTATAACTGTAAAATTTAAACAAGGATTTTTAAGATGCTTTCACCATTAGAGGAAATTATCAAAGATTTGCAAGAAGGGAAAATGATAATATTGATTGATGACGAGGACCGAGAAAATGAAGGTGACCTCGTTATGGCAGGGGAGAAGGTAACCCCGGAAGCCATTAATTTTATGGCAAAGTATGGCAGAGGTTTAATTTGTGTTCCCATGTTAAAAGAACGCCTTGAAGAATTAGATTTACCTCCCATGACAACTCATAATACTTCTCCTTTTACTACTGCGTTTCATCTTTCCTTTGATTCAGCACATGGAATTACGACAGGTATAAGTGCGTATGACCGTGCGTATGGTATTCGTTTGGTGGCCAATCCTAAAACACAGGCAAAAGATTTAGTTCGTCCGGGACATCTTTTCCCGCTTTGTGCCCGCGATGGGGGAGTTCTGGTTCGTGCGGGGCAAACGGAAGGCTCTATTGACCTTCTAAAAATGGCAAATATGACCCCGGTATCAGTAATTTGTGAAATAATGAAAGATGATGGGACTATGGCTCGCCTCCCTGACCTTGAGAAATTTGCTCAGGAACATAATTTGAAGATTTGTTCCATAGAACAGATTATTCGGTATCGTCGTGCCCATGAAAAACTGGTTCAAAGAATAGCCGAGGCTCAATTACCTACTCTTTTTGGTGAATTCCGAATTATTATTTATGAAAGTATGATAGATACCTATCAGCATATTGCAATAGTTAAAGGTGATGTTGCTTCTGGGAAACCGGTTTTAGTTCGTGTCCATTCTGAATGTTTTACGGGGGATGTATTGGGTTCTCTTCGTTGTGATTGTAGAGGACAATTGCAGGAAGCAATGAGAATGATTGAGAAAGAGGGTTGTGGTATTATTGTTTATATGCGTCAAGAAGGACGAGGTATAGGATTAGCGAATAAAATAAAAGCCTATGCTTTACAAGACCAAGGTTTGGATACAGTTGAAGCAAATAAACATTTGGGTTTTGACCCCGACCCAAGAGAATATGGTTTGGGTGCCCAAATTTTAGTAGATTTGGGTGTAAAGGAAATGCGTCTTATAACGAATAACCCAATTAAAAGGGCAGGATTGGAAGGGTATGGATTAAAAGTTGTGGAACGAGTTCCTCTTATTATCCCCCCTAATGAGCATAATTCTGTATACTTAAAGACAAAAAAAGAAAAATTAGGACATTTGTTATAATAGGTTTATATAATAATGGAAGATAAAAATTCAGATAATTTAAAAATATTAGCCCGTTGCATATCGGATATAGAAGCCGAACTGATAGTGCGTTTACTCGAAGATAATGGTATTGAATCCTTCGTAGAAACGAATATTCCACATTCTGTATGGCCAGTGAGTGCAGATGCCTTGGTTATAGTTCGTGAAGAGGATTATGATAAAGCAAAACAAATACTCAAGGAAAATATAGAAAATCAAGAGTTGATAGTAGATGAAGAAAATACAAATAACTTTTCTGAAGAAGAAGGAGAATAAATATGCCTAAAATTGTTCAAGGGAATTTAATTCCACAAAACAAAAAATTTGGGATTATTGCATCGCGCTTTAACGAATTTATAGTTCAAAAACTACTGGATGGGGCTTTAGATGTCCTCAAAAGGCATGGTGTTCCTGATGAAATGATTACTGTTGTCTGGGTACCGGGCTCCTTTGAAATACCATTGATTGCTCAAAAAATGGCAGAATCCCAAAAATACGACGCTATTATTGCTTTAGGATGTGTTATTCGAGGAGGAACACCTCACTTTGAGTATATTGCCGCAGAAACTACAAAAGGAATAGGGCAGGTATCTTTAAATACCGGTGTCCCGGTTATTTTTGGAGTTTTAACTACGGATAGTATTGAGCAGGCAATTGAACGAGCAGGGACAAAAGCAGGAAATAAAGGGGCTCATTCAGCCTTAACTGCTTTAGAAATGGTTTCAATTGTGGAGCAATTGAATTCATGTTAGTAATGGAACGACGGAGAAAAGCACGAATTGCTGCGTTACAGTTTCTTTTTGGTCTGGAATTTCATCCCCTTGAAGGAGAAGAAGAATTAGAGGACTTTTGGAAACATAATCCTTTCAGGAAATCAGTAAGGGCTTACGCTGAAAAGTTAATTTGGGGGATAATCGAAAAACAGGAAGAAATAGATAAAATTATTAAAGAATCTCTTACAAAATGGAATTGGAGTAGGGTAGGACTGATTGAAAAAGTTATATTAAGAATTGCTGTATATGAAGGGGGATTATCTGGACTGGCTCCACCAAGAACCAGTATTTCCGAAGCAATTGAATTAGCGAAGATGTTCGGTTCAGAAGATGCCCCAAAGTTTGTCAATGGAATATTGGACCGTGTTTTTACAAGTCAAAATTGGATAACTAAAGAAGATTAATT
>DAOSUS010000090.1 GCA_035378955.1 Candidatus Hydrogenedens sp.
AGCCTCAAACCCAAGAATACTTCTGATTGTAAAACTTCATTTCTATTTTCCCTTCCTTATCAATATATATTGAATCCTCCTTATATAATTAAGGGCATTTATTGTAATAAAGTGAAGCTTTATGCAACCCCTTGTAGAGGACTTAAATTCTCTTATTGGAAAATAGAAGAATATCCAAATTTAAGGCCAACTAATAATAAGTTAGCGATATATATGAATAAATGGATCGGAGATGGTATTCATGTTCCACTCGATAAATATGGTTTATCAGTGGATGCAGTATTTACAAATAGAGCATTAGTAGTTGAACCTTTTGTTAATCGAGATTTCTGAATAAAGGTTAAATTTTTAATTATTGTAATACAGAGGGGGTTTTGAGGGAAAATGAAACGAAAGAGAGCGGGAGTGGTATTAATAATATCGGTAAGTAATAGCGAGATAATAAACTTTAATAAGAGGAGATAAAAAAGAGGAAAAAAGAACAAAAAATCAATAAGAAAAAACTCAATTATTGGTTATAGAAAAGATATTTTTCTTTCCCAAAGCGATTTTTCCTCTCCAAAAACGGTATAATCATTTTGTCGTCTATCCAAAAACCTAAAAATCCTATTTGTTCAGAGGTCTCAAAGAAATAAAAAAATGTTTGAATAAAAAAAATAAGATAAGTCTATTTGAAATTTGAAATTTGTTTTGGTATAATTTTTAAGCGTGCCGAGGTAGCTCAGTTGGTAGAGCAGCGGACTGAAAATCCGCGTGTCGGCGGTTCGATTCCGCCCCTTGGCACCATTTTATTCCATGCTGGAAATGGGAAGAGAATTAACCAATGTGAGAGAAATTGCTTACATTGTGGTATGCTGGAATAGCTCAGTCGGTAGAGCGGGTCACTCGTAATGACCAGGTCCGGGGTTCGATTCCCCGTTCCAGCTCCATTTTATATAACCTTTCCTGAATATTCTATAATAAAATGAATTGTCGAAATATCAATTAAAAATATTTTTTAACAGAATATTTAAAAGTTGAAAAAAACTATTCCATATAAGTATAATTTATAAAATTTTCAATAAAATCAATCAAAACAAAGGATAGGAAATAATATGGAATCAAGACTTTCTTACAGCACATCCGATGTAGCAAAGTATTGTCATGTTACAGCAGATACAATTCGTAAATGGGCAGAAGCCGGTAAAATACGGGTGTTTAAGACACCAGGTGGACATCGCCGAATTCGTCGTGATGATTTACTTCGTTTTCTGCGTGAAAATAACATGCCTATACATGAAGATTTAGGAAATGCGGGTGTAAAAATATTGGTGGTGGATGATGAGAAGGCGGTTATTTCTGTTATTCGTCGGTTTTTGGAAAGGGCACAGACGCCGTTCCAAATTGAAATGGCAATGGATGGATTTGATGCGGGACAGATGGTTGCAACATTTCAGCCGGATATTATCTTTCTTGATTTGAGATTGCCAGGTTTGGACGGTTTTGAAGTTACTCGTAGAATTAAAACAAATCCAGAAACTTCGCATATTCATATTATAGCAATGACAGGCTATTATCAAGGGGAAGTAGCCAATCGCGTGCTGGAATTAGGTGCCGCTATTTTGTTGCAGAAGCCTTTTACACCGGATGACCTTCGCAAGGCACTTGCGAAAGTAGGGGTGGATGTCAGTTAATTTTTTCGACCGTTCAATATTATAATTGTCACTTTATCTTTAATTCTTGTTCTGGGACTTTTTTTGATTTTAATAATGTTTTAAGGTAAAAAGGATTTTATTATGCAAGTTCATGCTTTAGAAAAATTAGATAATTATAAAATGTATTCGGGTCCTCTGGTTTTGGTGATTATGGATGGAATAGGTATAGGGAAACGAGATGAGAGTGATGGTGTTTATCTGGCAAATACACCGATGTTGGATACATTATTTGAAGAGCCGTTGTTTGCAAAATTAAAGGCACATGGGACAGCGGTAGGTCAGCCAAGTGATGAGGATATGGGGAATTCAGAAGTGGGACATAACGCATTAGGAGCAGGTCGTGTTTTTGCACAAGGGGCACGGCTTGTAAATGAAGCCATAGCAGAGGGGCGAATTTATCAGGGTAAGGCATGGCAAAGTATCATGGAGCGGGTCCGTAATGGAGGAACTTTACATTTTATTGGTTTGTTATCCGATGGGAATGTGCATAGTCATATAAATCAGTTGTTGGCAATCATAAAGCATTGTGCAGAAGAACGCGTTCCGAAGGTGCGTGTACATATATTGACGGATGGACGGGATGTGGCGGAACGAAGTGCTCTGGTATATATAGAGCAATTGGAACAGGTATTGGCAGAGTGCAATCAGAATGGACTAGATTATTGTATTGCATCCGGTGGTGGCAGAATGATAGTAACAATGGACCGATATGAAGCAGATTGGCGTATTGTAGAACGCGGTTGGAAAGCCCATGTTTTAGGAGAGGGGAAACAGTTTTCATCAGCAAAAGAAGCCGTTGAATATTATTATCAAGACCCAACTGTAAACGACCAATTTTTAGGTGAGTTTGTAATTGTTAAGAATGGTAAGCCAATAGGAACGATTGAGGATGGGGACGCAGTAATTTTCTTTAATTTTCGTGGCGACCGTGCAATAGAATTGTCGCGTGCCTTTGAAGAAGATAATTTCCCTTATTTTGACCGTAAGCGACGGCCTAATGTTTTTTATGCAGGTATGATGCAATATGACGGAGATAAGTTTATCCCGAAGAATTTTTTAGTGGAACCGCCATTGATTGAAGGGACTATTAGCGAATATCTTTGTGCTTCGGGGGTAAAGAGTTATGCAATTTCCGAAACTCAAAAGTTTGGGCATGTAACCTATTTCTGGAATGGGAATAAATCGGGTTATGTAGACCCCAAATTGGAATTATTTGAGGAAATTACATCAGACCAGGTGCCGTTTCAGCAAAGACCCTGGATGAAGGCGGGAGAGATAACCGATGCGGTATTGAAGCAGATTGAGGCTGGAGATTATAAATTTATACGATTGAATTTTGCGAATGGTGATATGGTAGGACATACGGGAATAGCCCCTGCGGTTCTTATTGCAGTGGAGACGGTGGACTTATGTCTTACACGGATTTATAATGCGGTCAAAGCGGCAGAAGGTATCCTTGTGGTAACGGCAGACCACGGAAATGCTGACTTGCTTTTTACAGAAAAGAAAGGTAAACGCGAACCGCATGTGGCACATACATTAAATCCTGTTCCATTTATTATTAAGGATTTCTCTCAATCAAATCAGTTCCGTTTAAGCGGTGTAAAAAATCCCGGATTGAGCAATGTAGCAAGTACACTTTGCAATCTTTTAGGGTTCAAGGCTCCAAAAGAGTATGACCCGTCGTTAATTGAAGTTGTCTAATTATTTCCATTATTTCCGTCTTTGAACAATTGTGCTAATAATTTTCGGGAAGTCTGGACGATTTTTATTCCCGCATTGGGTTCCATAAAACTACTACGAGCGGTTAGTATTTCATATCCTCCTTCGTCAAAGGCTTCTGGGGTCGGACAGTAACCAGTATAACCGTTGGAAATCTCGGAAACCATCGTATATTTTGCAGGTGAAGATTTTTTAATATCCAGACCCAAACGACAAAATAATTCTGTAGGGTTGCAGACAATGGCTAAATCGCCAATTCTCATGGCAGTAATTTCAACATCCACATTACCTCCTTTACGCTCTTTCATTTCTCTTAATAACTGGATTTCACGCTGATAGATCTCCGATTGTGCAGAGCCTAATCCTGATTTGACCTGATATTTTTCCTCATCTAAATTTCGAATAGCAATGCGGATAGTTTCAGTAGCGACATCTATTATCATAGTATCTTGATACTTTGTCCACAAAAAAAGTTGATATAATTTACATGCCAGGGTCTCTCCTATTCGTTTAGACCATTCTGGACCTGATTCGGCGGGTTCTTCTTCTCTTAGATTATTTATCTGCGTTACATCACCACAGGCACCATTTAAGAAAACAATAGGAATAGACAGCCCCCATTGCTTTCTTAAAAAATCACGAAGATGGTAAACATAATCAGCGGAATAAAACGAACCACTGAAAACAGTTCCATGCAGGGCATAATTAATAACTGCACTTAATAGGGTTCCATCTTCTTTTGTGATAAACATGGCTAATACTTGTGGGTCTACGGGTCCAGCTGGTGCAACTATCTGTGGATTTTTCCAACCGGGATGAGTTACCACTGTTCCATCTTTCATGTAAAATCGGCGATTAAAGGCTATCCCTTCTTGTTCCCCTTCTGCGAAGCCTATTTTTGCCTTTGTAAGATTGTTCCATGCAGTCTGGATACCTTCAACTATTTTATTTTCTACCATAGAGCAGTATTCGGGGTCGCGTTCGGATGAGAAAACATCAACAATAGGTCCTCCATGATGGGTATGTGATGCGGAAATGATAATATTCTGGGGCGGTAAAGGAATTTTTTCTGAAATTTTTGTTCGAACTCCGGCCACAATATCATCGGGGATAAATAAAGAATCAATAGACACGATGGCAACAGCCGTGTTTGCATTTTTT
Organism: Candidatus Hydrogenedens sp.; assembly: GCA_035378955.1. Classification (NCBI taxonomy): domain Bacteria; kingdom Pseudomonadati; phylum Candidatus Hydrogenedentota; class Candidatus Hydrogenedentia; order Candidatus Hydrogenedentales; family Candidatus Hydrogenedentaceae; genus Candidatus Hydrogenedens; species Candidatus Hydrogenedens sp. The sequence continues at coordinate 4,578 of DAOSUS010000090.1, forward strand.
AAAACCAATGTGTTGAGTTCTAATGGGTCATGTGTACCTTTAGAAATTGCTTTATTAAAACCGCCGGGCATTTCTTTGCCGGGTTCCGGGGTAATATCTATAGTAGAAGTTCCTGCAAGAATTCCCTCTTCTGCATAGAGATAGTTAAAGGATATGCATAACATTACAAAAAAGATAGATATAAAATTTTTAATCATTTTTCGTCCTCCTCAGGTTAAAATCGTATTTCAAAACCTACACACAGGTGGGGTTCCTGTGGATGTTTGCTAATAACTTCAAACTCTTGCTGGATATTTGCCCATTCCTCAGGCAGACAACCTCCGTATAAATAGTCAAGTGCAATTCCTTTTTGTGCGAAGGAATCACTCAGGTCTTTGGGAGGCTTGATGTAAAAGCGATAATATCGTCCAATTTCTTGCATTCCTAATCGGCGATAAAATCTCTGTGCTTTTCGGTCCTGGCTCCAATATTCTAAACGATGAAACCCCTTTTTAATAGCATCTTGAATAGTAGCATCAACCAATTGTTTCCCAATGTTTTTCCCGCTATATTCGGGAAGTCTTCCAAATTCAAGGACATAACCTCCGAGGCTGTCCTTGTTCCAACATAGTTCACCGAGTTCGTTTTCATATTGCACATCTGTCAATCCGACGATTTTATTATTACAAATAGCGACCAACCGTGTGCTTTGATGCCCTTCGTATGCAGGTCGTTCTTGAATAACGAGGTTCCATGCATGTGAAATACTCATAATAATAGCATGCACTTTTAGCCATTCTTCTCTGTCTTCATCGCAATATTCACGAATAATTATTTCTTCCATTTTTATAATTCCTATTGTTCTAATGGGTTACATTCCTCTGTTTCTGTATATAATACTTCTCCCGGATAGAGTGTTCCTTTTCGAGGCCAGAGCCACATTATGGGAGAAAGGGTAAATGCGGAAAGTAGCGTAACAGAACCTTGGGCCGTTGCAATTTCTGCAGGGAAACGGGCATGGAGAACAGTCCCTGGTTTTGCGGATACCTCTTTATCATTAACTTTAACACGGGTTACAAAGACGGTCCTACCTTTGTAGGTAAATCGCGTTATAATGGTTTGGGACAAGGCACGAATTTGACGGTCAATTTCAATAGCGGGAACATCCCAGTGGATAATAGCGTCGTTCACAGTAGGTTTAGGGTCATAGGAAGCCCAATCAAGATTTTGAGGTTCCCCGTGCAATCCTTCTTTTTCAATACGGTCTACGACTTCCAATACCATTGTTTTTGCCATTTCAGAAGCCCGACAATAGACCGAATAAGCAGTGTCTGTGTCGAGAATAGGAAAGGACTGCTGTGCGACAATAGCACCGGTATCAATACCCTCATCCATAATATGAAAAGTAACACCGGATTGTTTTTCCCCATGCCGTATTACCGCATAGAAAGGGTTAGGACCGCGATGGCGAGGTAATAAAGATGAATGAACATTAATGCAACCAATGTTAGGTATGGATAGTATTGGTTTTTTAAAGATAATACCAAAGCCACAGGTAATAATCAGGTCGGGTGATAATTCTTTTATAGGTTTTATCTCTTTTTCATTCATTTTATCAATCCAAAAAACAGGGATATGGTGTTTTTGGGCAAAACGCAGGATGCTATCATGTCCACCTAAAAAACCTAAAAATAACTGATTGATAAAACGTCGGATACCTTTGGTTTGCCTTCCATTTTGGAGAATTCCAATAATCTGGTGCTGACTTTTGATTAGAGGTTCAGCAACACAAACACCTAATTTTCCTGTGCCTGCAATAAGGATACGCATTAGAAAACCTTTTTCGAATCAACTAATATCGTTACAGGACCATCATTTACCAAGGAGACAAGCATGTGTGCTGCAAATATTCCTGTTTCCACATGGATACCTTTATTACGAACTATTTCTATAAATTTTTCATAGTAGGGAATTGCTTTTTCTGGTTTTGCAGAGGTGCTAAAAGAAGGGCGTCTTCCACGACGGCAATCTCCATGCAGGGTAAATTGAGAAACGACCAGCATTTCCCCATTAACATCTTCTAAGGATAAATTGAACTTACCTTCTGTATCATTGAATATACGCAAACCGATAATTTTCTCCGCTGTGTATTGAATATCGGCTTCATTATCCTGTTCATCTACGCCCAGCAAAACAAGAAGACCATGACCAATTTTTCCCACAATCTGATTATCTACCGTTACACTTGCATTTAACACTCTCTGAACTACTGCTCGCATATTGTCCTTTCTGAAGAATAATAGTATATTTTTGTTATTATAAAAGAAAACATTAAAAAACGGTTTAATAATTATATTTAGAATGGATATAAAATAAAAATTGGGTATGGATATATTAACAAAGATAAATGATGATATAAGCTATTTAGCAGGTGCCACGATAACAAGAAGATACGGGACTGAAGGGGAATTGTTGTGTTCGGAATATATTCGCAATCGTTTATTAAACATGGGTTTACAGCCTGTTATAGAGCCTTTTAATTGTTCTCGAGAAACATTTCAGATTTTTTCGCTTTATTGGATGGAGTTTCTTTTTGTCATATTATTGACTATATTTTTCCCATTAGCAGGGTTTCTGTATGGGGTTATCGTTTTCTTCCTTTATTTCTTAGAAATTTCAGGGTATTTTAGCCTGTCAAAATTTGTTCCTGAATATCAGTCTCAAAACATTCATACCGTGATACGGAAACAGGATTTGTTTGATGAACCTAAATACAGGATTGTATTTCATGCGAATTATGACTGTGGTATATCCCATTTTCTTTATTCTAAAGAAGTCATGGATTTTCTTCCTGTGTTTCATCATTTGATTGTAATTTGTATGCTGGTGGTTTTGGGTATAAGTCTTCGCGATGAATTAAGTAATATTGTTCCATGGCAGGATAATATCTCCATGTTGTGCCGCATATTTGTAGGGATTGTTTTAGGAACGATGAGTTTCATCGCCCTAATTGCAACAGCCAATGAAGAGGATACACGAGGGGCTAATTTTAATGCTTCAGGTGTAGCATGTTTGTTAGGAGTGGCAGAGTTTCTGGCTGAACGGCCTTTGGAGGATGTGGAGATTCATTTTGTTTTTTCAGGTGCCTATCAATCCTGGATGTCAGGATTGCGGCATTTCTTGAAGAAAAATCCCTTCCCTAAAAAAGAGACTTTGTTTATTAATGTGGAAGGGGTTGGTTCTGGTGATTTACATATCATTACACGGGAAAGTATGATATTTACTTTTCATGTGGATAAAGAGATTTTAGAATTCATTGAAAGACATAATTTTTCTTCGGAAATAGGAAAAGCGGATTCTTTGCCTTTGCCTACTTCATCGTATATGGTAGCTTTGCACGGATATAAATGTTTTACAATTATGGGTCTGGATAAAGATAAAAAGCCGATATATTGCAATCAAATTGAAGATACTACATTAAATATAGATGAAAAGAAAATTCAGAAAACAAGTGAAATTTTATCTAAGTTCGTAATATTATGGACAGAAGAAAGAAAATAAAGTTATCTGTTTTTTATAATGTTAAGAAACTTATTTACAATATAGACCTAAAAAAAGAAAGGAGTTATATATGAATGTAAATCCCAATATTTTCCGTGAATATGATTTGCGTGGTATTGCAGGTAAAGATTTGACCGAAGATATTATGGAACTTTTGGGGAAGGCGTATGTTGCCTATATGAAATCGAAGAGAGCTATACATAAGAATCTTGTGGTTGTTGGAAGGGATGGTAGGGTTAGTAGTAAAAGTTTTAGCCGTGCTTTGATTGATGGAATCACAGAAGCGGGGATGAATGTGATTGATATCGGTGAAGTGCCTACACCTTTGACATACTTTGCAATGAATACGCTTGAAGTAGATGGTGGCTTAATGATAACAGCCAGCCATAATCCTGGGGAATATAACGGATTAAAAATAGGTGTGGGGAAAACAACTATTTATGGGGAACAAATTCAAGAATTTCGCAAGTATGTGGAAGCAGGGAATTATCCTGTTCGCAAGAAAGAGGTATCCATTACAAAAGTAGACATTGTCCCGAAATATCAAAAACGGATATTAAAAGATATTAAATTAAAACGGAAGCTCAAGGTGGTTATAGACGCAGGTAATGGGGTTGGTGGCGTAGTTGCAGTTCCTTTGTTCAGGGAATTGGGTTGTGAGGTAATACCTCTTTATTGTGAAGTGGATGGAAATTTTCCGAACCATCATCCGGACCCCACCAAAGAATCTAATTTGAAGGAATTAATTAAAACGGTAAAGAAATATAAAGCGGATGTTGGTATTGCGTTTGATGGAGATGTAGACCGTTTAGGTGGATGTGATGAAAAAGGGAGAATGTTATGGGGTGACCAATTATTGGTGTTGTTTGCAAGGGATATCTTGAAAGACAAACCCGGGGCAACAATTCTGGGTGAGGTGAAATGCTCACGGAGTATGTATGAAGAGATAAAAAAAGCAGGTGGAAATGCCGTAATGTGGCGGACAGGTCATTCGCACATTAAGTCTGCAATGATAAAGTTAAAGGCACAAGTAGCGGGTGAAATGAGTGGACATATATTTTTCAAGCATCGTTGGTATGGTTTTGATGACGCTATATATTCGGCAAGTAGACTGCTGGAACTAATTGCCAACGGTGGAAAACCGTTAAGTGCATTGCTGGATACCATTCCGAAAAGGCATTCGACCCCGGAATTGGAAATTCCCTGCCCTGATGATAAGAAATTTGATGTAGTTGCAAAGGCAACGAAACATTTTCAAGAAAAAGGGTATGAAGTGATAACTATTGATGGGGCACGAATTGAATTTCCAGATGGCTGGGGACTACTTCGTGCATCTAACACATCACCCAAGTTAGTTATGCGAGTGGAAGCAGATACAAAGAAGCAGATGGATAAAATCCGCCAATTGATTGAAGATACTCTTCATCAAATTATGACATAACTTCCCGAAATAAAGAGAAATCTATATCGCTGTGGTAATAGATACATGCTTATACTCGAGGGTAAATCCTTAGGTAGGCTAAAACGGGAATTCGGAAAGGTCCTGAATGCGGGTTTGCTGGATAAATTCGCAACAACGCTTTTTGATTTCTTCACCCGTAAGAGATAATAAACGGCGGGGTCCGAAAGACTCACATGTAAAGGAGGCAATGACTGTCCCAATTACTGTTGCTTGCCGTAATACTTCGGGTTCAACACTGTTTCTATATGCGAGATACCCCATAAAACCACCTGCAAAACTATCCCCAGCACCTGTAGGGTCTACAACATTTTCCAATAAGTATGCAGGTAACATGAAAGTTTCTTCATCTTCAAAGAATAAAAGGCAGCCATGTTCCCCTTTTTTGATAATAAGGACATCCGGACCTAAAGCGAGGATTTCTCTGCTGGCTTTTTTTAAGTTTTCTTCACCGGATAATTGTCTTGCTTCCGAGTCATTAATGAAAAGAATATCAACACGGCTTAGAACTTCCTGCAAATCATCCGGTGTCGTCTCTATCCACAAATTCATGGTATCCATGCCCGTAAAACGCGGAAAAGCCTGGCGTAATACATCTAATTGTAAAGAGGGATTAATATTTCCGAGGAAAAGGTAGGGAACTTGTGAGATTTCTTTGGATATGGTGGGTTTAAATGTTTCAAAAACATTAAGTTGTGTATCTAATGTGTCGCGTTGATTTACATCTTTATGGTAGCGTCCCGACCAGCGAAAAGTTTTTCCATCTACCTGTTTTAATCCGTCAATGTTAATATTCCGTGATTTAAGAATCTGGATATATTCCTGAGGGAAATCCGTTCCAATGACACCAATCATATTTACACGAGTAAAGAAGGAAGCCGAAATGGAAAAATAAGTTGCAGCACCACCTAATTCTAACTCACATTTTCCATAAGGTGTTTCGACAGAATCTAAGGCTACAGAACCAACTACAGTTATATCCATGTTTGTTTTTCCCTTATGTTGTCATTATCATTTTGAAATTAATTTGCTACTGCTTTGAAATCGTATTTTCTGATATTCCATTCTTCTTCGCGAATTCGTTTCTTTAATTGGTTATTAAACTGGGAGACCATACCTTGTAAGCTGTCGGCATCGCCTTCTAAAAGAACTTTTTCAAAGAAATTTCTGAAGAATTTTTGTTCTTTTGATATTTGCAGGACATGAGTAATAATTCCCATCAGGGCATCGGTTTGGGGGGTTATGTTTAATTTAACAATCTCATCTATCATTGTGGACAAATCAAAAGGTTTCCATTGCAGGAATTTTGTGGAATGGAATTCCCCAGCAAGCCATTCTATATATTCGGTAGGATTTACATTAAAACTAAATGAATCCATATTTTGCCACCACATTGAATCCGGTAAGAGGTAAACAGGTTCAACCTGAACACTATCGGGTTTAATTCGTTTTAAAAATCGCAATGTTTCTGCGAAGGTATGTCGGTCTTCCTCCGGGCAGGGATAGGAACATTGTATTGTGGTAAAGAAATGAGAAGACACAAAGGCAGATATAGCGGTTTCTAAGGAACTAATGGTTCTCATAATACCGTAATATTTTGATAATAATCGTTGACTGCCTGTTGGAATATTTACCGAGATGGCACGACAACCGGAAAGGTGTAAACTATGCACCCAATCCCCTTGAATATTGGAGCAATGGAAATTGCGGGAATATGTTATGAAATGAGCAGACTTTAATAAAGCCAAAGATAACGATTGAACATCGGAAGAATTTATCATCTCTCCTTCAATATGGAAAGTCCAAGTGCTGTATTTTTCCCTGAGTTTGCCTATTTCTTCCAGAAGATTTTCGGGGGTCGCATTTATATAATGTTTTAGCGTATAAGGTTCTGAATAGCCAAATCTACCATCTCTTACCTGTTCTAATGTAAAGATATTTAATTTGCCACCTTTCTGCAGTGCTTCATAATTGTCATAGGAGGGAATAGGTAAATCATCAAGGGTTAATAGACGGTTCACGGGACCGACACGAATTTCATTCCCTTCGAGATATACATAATTAGGAACTGAATGCAGGTCTTTTCCAGAAGTAAGATGTTCCCACAAAGGCAGAATAGAAATTTCACTGTGATTAATCAATATCCCGTTGAATTCGGGAATATTGGTAATAACATAAGGACCTGTATGATTGAGATAAGGACCCGCTCCTATGATATGAATTTTATTTTGGGTTTCTTCTTTTCTTATTTCATCAGCAAGGATACGAGCGACAATAAGGTCTTCCCTATTTTCTACCCAGAATAATATACAAACGGTGTGAGAAGAAATCTTTATATTTTGATATATCCAGCGAAGGTATGAATTTTTAATATCTTTTTTTTGTTTTCCACTTCCCAATATACGAGAAAGCCATAATCCTATTTTGTTTTCTTTTGTATCATTTTTGCCAATACCTTTATTTGTTGTATCATCAGAATAGTATTGAATTGCTTCAGGAATACCGAAATCATAAATTGCGGTATTTACATTGTTATCTTGCAAAATTTGAGACATGACAGCAATGGTTCGTTTTGGAGTAAATACTTTGATATCTTTAATCTTTGCTGGAGCATATACGAGGATGAATTGGCTCATATTCAGTATCCTATATGTTGTATACTATTTATAGGTTACAATTTTTTTATAACCACTATATATTGTATATAAAAGTATATTAGGATATAAAATTGTATATTTCAACATTTTTTATAAAATTTTTTAATATTTTTGGAGAAAATAATAT
>DAOSUS010000091.1:0-8864 GCA_035378955.1 Candidatus Hydrogenedens sp.
TTGCGAGCACATGGACCTGAACCATGCGTGTCTGCCAATTCCACCACTCCGGCAGAGCAGATAATATTTTAACGGATAAACCCGTTTTATTTCAAAGACCTATCAAAGGCTTTATGAAAAAGAAAAGCGGGATTTCTGAATGCAAGATGTTTTTTGCGAATTTTATGTATTTTTGATATAATATTATCTCTTTTATGGCGGACGGGTAGCTCAGGTGGAAGAGCATCGGACTTTTAATCCGGTGGCCGCGGGTTCGAGTCCCGCCCCGTCTACCATTTTTATAAGAGTAGTAGTAGTAAACTTAAAAACGAAAAAGGAGGAGTTCAATTATGTGTCGTCTATTGGGTGTAATCGCCAACAAATCTGTGGAATTTAGATTCTCATTCAAAAAATTTAAATCTTTAGGGGAAAGAAATCGAGATGGTTGGGGTGTTGGTTGGTATGATAATTCTATCAAGGCGAATATAAAAAAGGAAGGTTGCTCTACAATTGAAAGCGAAATCTATGACTGCTTATCTGAAAAAGTATATTCTCATTTAATTATCGAACATGTTCGATTGGCAACAACAGGCAAAATATGTAAAGCAAATTCTCATCCATTTGAATTCAATAACTGGATATTTGCGCATAATGGTTGTGTAAACCGTGATTATTTATTTGAAGAACTTGAACAAGACTATAGAAATGGATTAATAGGAGACTGCACCGATTCAGAAGTATACTTCCGTTTCCTTTTGCAAAGTATAAACAAACAAGGTGGTGATACTGTTCAGGGAATTCTTTGTGGTTTAGAAAAAATCTATAGAATAGGCGGTGGTAGAACATATAATTTTCTTCTTTCTGATGGCAAACATTTATATGCATATCGCGATGGGAATGACCTATATATCCTTAAACGGTTCAATGTTGATCCCAATGATTACAGTAACTTTGAAGCACTGTCAAAGGAGACACAATTACTATTAACAAGTAAATCTTTAAATCGTGAAAAAGCAGTGGTAATTTGTTCAGAAGATATTACTGATGAATCGAATTGGGAGGAAATAGCACAAAGGGAATTGGTCATTGTTAATCAAAACCTTAATATAATTAGGCGAAAGATATAACAAATTTTCCGCCGATACAAAGGGTTAATACTCATACTTCTAATAGTAGCGTCCCTATTTTTGTTATTATTTTTCTAATTTACCCTATCCCTTTTATCACTCTATGTCCGTTCCATCCGTCCTACCCGCACCATCAGTCTCATTCGCCCCATCCACCCATCTGTCTTATCTATCTCATCTGCCCCATTCGTCCTATCTGTCTTATCTGTCTCATTCGTTCCATTCGTCCTATCTGTCTTATCTGTCCCATTTGTCCCATGTGTCCCATTTGTCCCATATCAATACGACTGAATTCGATATGATTTTCTATAATCGAATATTTTGGATTTTACAGATTCCCTTTCTTTCTTCGGAATGGGATAAAAATCAATAAAGTATGTTTCTGAAGAGAGATAAATATCCAAATAATCATCCATCCAGATAAGTTCTTCTTCTGTAAAGTATTGCTGTAATATATCATCTAAATTTTTCGGATATACACCATTGCTTTTAAAATATCTTTCAAGAAGTATTTTCAATATCGAGCCATAGATAGAGCATAAAGATTGATTGTATCTTAACAACATATTCCTATATTTTTCGCCAGACCAGAACATCCAATATTCTTTATCTTCTAAACCGGCTCTTCTCTTGATAGATTTTATCTCATTTATAGCGTTATATACTTTACCTTGATTATAAAAAACAGCATTCTCAATGTCTCTCCATGAGGATGTCTCAAAAACCTCTCTATTCTTTTCCAAAACACGAGCCATATCATTATACGCAAAAAATAAGGAGATACTTCGGGGAATAGATAGTTGAGGAGGGTTATATTTCAATTGCCCTTGCTTATTAACAAACCAATCTTCAAGATAGAACAATGCGTTTTTATATACCGTTTGAAATTCCAATGTTTTGATTTTTTCTTTTATATCTAATAATTGGTTCAACAAATTTTGGTAAAACGCATCGGGTATTGATGGATATGATGCAATCATCGAAACAATAGATAACTGCTGTACAATTTGTGAGGGTTCCCATAAATAAATAGGATCTAATTTTAAAGCCACCTGATTAAATGTCTCTACCCAGTCCAATGCTTCTGTATACTCACCCTTTTCTAATAGCAAGAGAACATTGACCAATTCAATCAACAGCATCTCTGAATTCAATGCCGAATAAAAAGCATACGGATCACTTTTATAAGGGAGAAAGAAATCTTTGTTGCTAACTATTTTCATATCGTCTAAAATCCCCTGTGAATTATGGAGAAAATCCTCTATCCAATGACCTTCTGGATATATACAGAAACGCTCACGGAAATTTTCAGGACCCGATATTTGATATTCCTTTTTAGCATAAGCATCCATCTCCTCCTGAAATAAATTTTCTTTTATTAAAAATTTATAAAAACTAAGAAACATCTCAGCAGGCCATCTTTCCGCCTTAAAACTACCTTTAGTAAATGTTAAAGTATCAGGGGTATCCGGTATCAGTACCTTCCATGTGAAAGAAGAAAAATATCCGCAAACCATTCTTTTGGCTATAGTATTTGGTCTTACAAAGAAAACATACCCATTCTCATCCATTTTTGCTTTTCTTATCAATTCTTGATATTCCATACATATAGGAGGTGCTGTAAGGAAACTTTTTGCAATGATTAAAAACACTAATGGGATTACTATAATAATTGCAAGTAAAATAAATGTATGGCGATAACTTCTTAACCCACTCTTTTTCGATTTAAACATTTATTTTACTCCATTCTTTTAATTTACAATTCCTCGGATAAGACTTATTAATTATTTGTGTTGAGAAAATAGCCACTTCGGGAGGTCAGTTTCCTCATAAGCCTTAACCCAACTGTTGTGTTTTACTCCAGGATATTCTGTATATAATATTTTTGTGCCTCCTGCATCTTTTATCTTTTGGACAAAATTTCGGGTGCAATCCACAGGAACGACATCATCATCTGCTCCATGAAATGCCCAGATAGGCATATCTTTTAATCGTTGCACTCGTTGTTCTACATCCTGCGGTGTTTCATCGGGTATCTCCGGTCGTTCCAATCGCTGTTTTATAAAAGCCAATTCTCCACCACCGCATATTGGGACTAATGCCGCAAACATATCCGTATGTTTAGCACCATAAATCCAGGTTCCAAAACCTCCCATAGAAAGCCCTGTTAAATAAATCCGTTTCCTGTCAATATTGTATTCTTTTAGTGTTTTGTTTATACATAAATCAATATCTTCTTCTATCTCATTATAATATTTACCCGCAGGACATTGCGGGAAAACGACAATAGCCTGCCATCGTTCCGGGTGTCTTCGAATAGAAGTTGCCAAACCCACTTCTGTCTGCACCAATCCGTTTTGTCCTCGTTCTCCAGCACCATGCAAAAATACAATCATCGGAATTTTTGTCTGAGGTGTATATTCATAAGGGACATAAACTACATACCGTTTCATTAATTTGCCATTATCAAGCGTTTTGTTGATAAACCCTGTACATACCGATTTCCCGGTCTTTTTTTGCGTAGCCCCCATTTCGTTATTTACATGCACACATCCTATAGATGATACAATCAATACACTTATAAAAAGAAGCAAGACACTTCTGTATATAAAGATATTATTCTTATACATAAACAGATTCCTTTCTTAAATTTGTTTATGTTGTCCATGTATCTCTGGGTAATACATAAAAGCATAACACAAATAGTTCTTTTATAGGGAATTGACTTTCTATTTCTTTAGATTGAATTATAAGATGTGTCTATGATAAAATACTCTTGTTGTGCGTCAAAGACAGCCGGTGGCTCAGTAGAGCCTTAATGTTGCCAGCCGAGAGGCACGAGACATATATCGAAGTAATTATTTGAAAGTTCATGTCCGTGTTGTCTTTTGACGACACGGATATTTTTTTAATTTAGCAATAAATTTGAAAGGAGGTGAATACCTTGCCTACAAAAGAAAAAATCGAATCTGTAAAAGAAATTAGAGAACGGCTTGAAAACAATGCCCTTGCCATTATGACCCAGTATGTAGGGATTAATGTGGCACAGGTTACCGAATTGCGAAAGAAACTCCGTGAGGCAGGTATCCAGTATAAAGTTTACAAGAATAATCTTGCACGGATTGCTTTGCGGGAAATTGGTGCGGAACCTGCCGCAGATTTCATGAACGGTCCTACAGCATGGGCTTTCGGTAAAGACCCCGTAGCTTCAGCTAAAATAATAAAAGACTTCTCGAAGGATGTGCCTTTTGTTCAAATCGTTGGTGGAGTTATGGAAGGTAAAGTTCTTACCAAAGACCAGGTAATTAGCCTTGCTAACTTACCGCCTAAAGAGGTGTTGCAGGCACAAGTTATCGGGACTATCGCCGCACCCTTACGGAATCTTGTTACTGTTCTTAATGCGATACCTACAAGTTTGGTCAATGTGCTCGACCAGATTAAGAAAAAGAAGGAAGAAGCACAATCTGCCGCATAATTATTCTTTTAACTTTGAAACAAGAAACAACAAACAATTTAATAAAATAACAAACAAATAAGGAGATAATCCGATGTCAGACAAATTACAACCTATCATTGATGCTATTGCAGAACTCAATGTTCTGGAACTGAGTGAATTAGTGAAAGCACTCGAAGAAAAGTTTGGAGTAACGGCTGCTGCTCCTATGGCAATGGCTATGCCCATGATGATGCCCGGAGCCGGTGCCGGAGCCGGTGCCGAAGCCAAAGATGAAGGTCCTTCTGCTTATAATGTAATCCTGAAAGAACAGGGTTCGCAGAAGATTAACCTGATTAAGAAAGTGAAAGACTTATTAGGTCTTGGATTGAAAGAAGCCAAAGACCTGGTGGATGCCGTTCCGAAGCCCATTAAAGAGAATGTGAGCGAAGAAGAAGCCAAGAAACTTAAGGAAGAATTGGAAAGTGTCGGAGCCGTTGTTGAACTTGTTGGCGTATAATTAGAAAAACATACGCATATTTTTTCAAGCACCTGATTTTTTTGTCAGGTGCTTTTTTATTTTATGGATAAGTTTAAATATAATATCTCTATAACTCGTTTACAAAATATAATTTCCCACACATAACTTAAAGAAGATATTTATAATGACACAAGAACAAAAGAGCATCTATATTAGAGATATGTTTATCCTTGCCCTCTGGGCTTTGGTCCTATTCGGAATAAATATCTGGGGTTACGATTTATGGTCGCCCGATGAACCAAGATATGCTGAAGTCGCCCGTGAAATGCAAATTACGGGGAATTATCTCGTTCCCCATGTAAATGGAAAGCCTTATCTCGAAAAACCTCCGCTCTTGATGTGGTTAATGGTCATATCTTCCTATCCCTTTGGAGAACTTACAGAATTGCCAGCCCGATTACCTTCTATAATTAGTGGAGTATTATCTGTTCTTCTTACCTACTATCTTGCAAAAAAACTTGCGGGTAGAGAAATCGCATGGTTATCTGCCCTTATATTTATGACAATGCAAAGGGTATGGTGGCAGGCACGGTTTGGTCAAATCGATATGTTGTTAACCACTTTATTATTAGCCGCTTTATGTTGTTTTTACACTTGGTATTACTCAGAAAAAAAATCCTACAAATTGTTGTTCATTATGTATTTGTGCATTTTAGGGGCATTGTTCTCTAAAGGACCCGGAACGCTTGTTTTCCCTGTATTATTTTTTATCGTATTTTATTGGAAGGAAAAGCGAAAGATTTTTGATATACACCCAATTAAAGGATTTTTCATTGTTGTTTTAATCTATGGAATATGGTATGCCTATGCTCGCTGGGCAGGAGCTGCACAATTACAGGAAGAAGCAACTCAAGTTATGGGGGCAGATTTATTCAAGCAGACATTAGGCAGGTTTATCTATGGTGTTTCTCATCCTCAACCCCCATGGTATTATTTTCTTACCCTGCCTGTGGATATGTTTCCATGGTCCGTTTTTCTATTATGGATTATCCCTTGGGTCTGGAAAAATAGGAATGAAAGTGAAGGAATTCAGTTCCTACTGATATGGATTATCCCTGCCTTTATTTTCTTCTCTATTGCAGTAGGTAAAAGAGCCATTTATCTGCTTCCCCTTTTCCCAGCAATGGCTATCCTTTCTGCTCTGAGTTTGAAGTCTTTTGAAGAAACTTCCTCATTACGATGGAAAAAAGGTATACGAATTTTATGGACCATTATATTAATTGGTATGGCAATCGTTCCTTTTGTTGTACTTGGGACAGAATTTGCAAATATCTGGAATATATACTGGATTCTTATCAGCATAATTGCACTTATAGCAATCGCTGATACATTATTTGATTTCTTCAGACATTCTAAGGTTCGTTCCCTTTTAAATCAAATTCCACAACATGTTTCTTTATATCTTTTCTTTACAGCATTAATTATTTTCCCATCAGTTAATACTGTCAAATCTGTTCGTAGTTTTTGTGAACCGATGAGAAAACAAAATGAAAAGCAAATGGATTATGAAGCATATAGTTTCGGATTTGAGGAAGAAGAATATACCTTTTATGCTAAACATGTTATTAAAACATTTTTTGATGATAAAGAATTAGAACGGATTGTTTTATCTCAATCTCAACCCTATGAATTTCAAAATTTCATTTCCGAAGTGCATAAACAATATACCCGAAAAACATGTAAAATACCGTTTGCAAATATATTGGCTCCAACTCCGGAGGAAATACAACAAATCCTTTCCGCATTAGACAAAGTAAAAGAAGAAGTAGAAAAGCAAGGGAAAGTGGAGTTATTACGAAATATTGAACAATTACTTGATGAAAAAATTAATGATTTTTATTCTTTTTTAAGTAAAGACAGTCAAGTTTTTGTGTTAATAAGAGAAGAAGATTGGAAATGGGTCATTGCAAGGAAACCCGAAATAGGGAAGAAGGTTTATTTACTCAAAACACGGGCAGAATTTAACCGTCCTGTACTTCTTCTTTCCAATAAACCCATGTAAAATTTCCTGCTTTATTCATTAATCCTTACACAGCATTGTTTTAGTATGAAAATATCAAAACAGGAGGGAATTTTTACTTATTTTCTAAAGTCCTATGTAGTTCTTGCCGATAAAATAGACAAAGGGATATAGAAACATTTTGCATGGAGGCAAAACACATGGGCAATGAACTTAATTTTAACCCCTCAATTTATCAGTTACTACCATCAACCGGGCTGTTCTCACAAAAACAGGGGAAAATAACTCTTCCTAATTTCATCACAGGGATAGAAAAAGCAGAAGAAAATTCTCCTGATAAGTCTGTTCAAGAAAAATCTACTCCACCAACAACACAATCTACTTATGAAACAAAAAATGTTTCTCTCGCAAGTAAAATAAAGGAAATACAATCGCTTCTTGGTAAAAAAACAAGTGATGAAGAAAAACAACAGTTAGAGTTTGCATTTGCGTATGAGAAAAGTGAAGAATTCTTTTTCCAATTTTCACAAAGAACAAAATCCGTAGAAAACAATCTTTCTTCTGTTCAAAGGGAAACCTATGCAGAAATTCGACAGAAAATATCTGTTCAATTTAAAATAGGAGGGAAGATAAGTGCAGAATCAATGGTCGGATTTCGAAATGCATCTGAAAAACTGTTTAATAACCCCGACCTATTTAATTCCTTTATGAAAATAGCACAGGGATTATTAGCAAATGGAGATTCAGACCAATGGAATGAATTTTTTGAAGGATTAGCAGGTCTTTTTAATAATACAGACGGGAATACAGAAGCAATAGACCAATTTATTAATCGTTTTTTGGAACAATGGCTACAAAAACTATTTCCCAATGCCACCGTTGGTAATCAAAATAATAATGGGAATTCCCCAAACTCCTTATCTACACAGCAAAGCAATCAAAACTCTTTTCAGTTCCAATTTCAGATAGAATTTCGATTTGAAATGTCTATGGAAATTCAAATAGGAGTGCAGAGACTTGACCAACAACAAGACCCCATTGTATTCGATTTAGATGGGGATGGTATTGAACTCACAGATGTAAATAATGGTGTGCGATTTGATATAACCGGGACAGGGAAGTCTGTTCAAACAGCATGGGTTCGAGGAGGGGATGCCTTATTGGCTTGGGATAGAAATGGAAATGGTCGGATTGACAGTGGATTAGAACTGTTTGGTGACCAGAGAGGGGCTGCCAACGGATTTGAAGAACTCAGAAAATTAGACACAAACAACGATGGCTTTATAGGTCCCGAAGATAAAAATTTCAAAGAATTGGTTTTATGGCGAGATAACGGTGATGGTATTAGTTCTCAGGACGAAATATTTACTTTGCCTCAATTAGGTATCGAACGAATAGCCGTAAACTACAAAAATACCAATGTTATAGCCGATGGAAATAATACAATTACACAGAAATCTTTCTTTATTCGTAGTGACCAAACCGTTGGCCGTGTTGCTGATGTAAAATTTAATTACATTATTTAATTAAATACTAATATCCGAAAATTTCCCATAGAATATAAATAATAGGTCTATATTTTCTTTTTCAATTGTGATATTTTTGGGTTAGAAGAATTAATCACTTAAAAAATCCCGGAAGTGAGGACGCTTCAGCTACAGAGGAGAGGGAATGATTTTTTATTTGCGTGTGTTTGTATAATTTGCGATTAAGAAATTAACCACAGAGGACTCGAAGGAAATTTTACACAAAGGGCACGAAGTAGGGGGAGGATATAAAAAACAAAGACAGGAATGTCTTAGCTACATTAGAGGCAATTTCTAT
>DAOSUS010000091.1:8964-10989 GCA_035378955.1 Candidatus Hydrogenedens sp.
GAGGTTAGAACAGGGTGAAGTACGGCTTACCTAGTAATGTCTCCTTTGTCTCATGTGTCCCATGTGTCCCATGTGTCCCATGTGTCTCATGTGTCCCATGTGTCTCATGTGTCCCATGTGTCCCATGTGTCCCATGTGTCCCAAAAAAACGGAAGTAAGATGTTTTAACTACATAGGGATAATGATTTTTAATATGTGAGGACAAAAGCCTTTCGCCCTTTTTTAATTTTAATTGCTCCTTATCCTGTCTATTGTATTTTTAAAAAGTCTATCCCCACAGGGGAATGTCCTGTGGGGATAGTTAAGTTGTATCCACCAAAGTTTTTTATTCGTTCTGTTTGGCAGGGCGAATGAGCACCGTGAAACTGATTACGCCTATCAGCACCAGCAACAGAATTAATCCATATCCACTTACTGCTGATAAGCCCGACTCGGTATGGACGGTTAAGGCATATCCGCCTATATACTCAGGGGCATAGTTCCCGGCATCATCTACTGCCGTGCCCGCTAATATATGTAAGGCGACCTCGCCGTGTCCTTCTATGTTGTTCAACACCACTTCATATTCCGCATCGGTCCCCTTCGTTAACTGCACCACGCTGATATCGGCACTTGCACTGCCATTACGCACTAATAATTCTATATCACTCTCGCTTAGCCAGGCTTCTTTCACACCCACATAGCGCACTCCATATCGAACCGTCTCGCCACTCGTCTCCGCCGGCTCCGGTCCCGTTACCTCTATCACCGGCGGCGTCAGGTCTATCTCTAATTCGTCCGCTGTCGTATCCCACGACACATTCGCACCACTGTCTTCTACCTCCGCCATCACATCGTATATGCCTTCGTCTAATTCTATCGGCACCAACATCTGCCAAACGCCCGCACCTGTGTCTAATTCCGCTGTGTTCTCATAACTACCTACGGACACCGTTACGCGAACCACTTCTAATCCCGCAGTCGCAGGTCCCATCTCACCCGTTAATATCGGCGTCGTATCGTTGGTAATGAGGCGGTCTATGGTGACCCACGGGTCTTGAACATCTACAAAGAGTTCATCTATTGTTCCATCTACACCTACCTGCCCTAATGCATCCTTCGCCGTTACCTGAACATCATATACACCTCGACGCAATGGATTTGTCACCTGGGCCGTCCATTGATTACCTACCACATTGCCTGTATATTCCTGCCCACCTACTTTAACCTTTAACTCTACTACGCCCGTTAAATCGCTTACCGTGCCTCGCAGCTCCGGCATCCGTTCGGTTACTGTCATCGGCTCTACGGTTACTTCAGGTCCCGAACGGTCTACTACCACCGAACCTAAACCGTTGCCCGTAGGTGCTCCCGTATCGTTACCTAAGGTGTCTAATGCCTGTAAGCCTAAATAATAAGTCCCATCATTTACTACTTCGGCAAAGTTGAAAGTGCCAGAACCGGATGTAGAACTCAAGCCACTATCCGTCCAATCACCACTGGAACCGTATTTATACCATAACTTCACCGTGCCCAGTCCTACTCCGGTGTCTACACAGCCACTGTAATTCACAGATACAGGAACTACATTGGTCGGACTGGTTACACTGAGCGTTCCCAGCGTAGGAGCTGTCCTATCTACTAACACCGAGCCTAAGCCACTGCCGGTAGGTGTACCTGTGCTGTTGCCCGCCTTATCGAACACTTCTAACCCGAAGTAGTAGCGTCCATCTGCGGTTACACCACTAAAATTAAAGGTGTCCGAACCCGAGGTGGAACTTAATGTGCTATCGGTCCATACACCTCCGTCGCCTAATTTATACCATAATTTCACTACATCTAATCCGCTTCCGCCTATATTGTCCGCACAACCACTGTAATTCACGGCTATCGGCACCGTCCGCGTCGCACTTACTACATTCAATGTGCCTACCGTCGGCAATACCGTGTCCACGATGGTCGTCGTATCTCCATTGCCTGTAGGCAAGGAGCCGGAATTGCCTGCACGGTCTCTCGCCACTACCGCAAAGTAATAGGTGCCATCTT
>DAOSUS010000091.1:11089-12161 GCA_035378955.1 Candidatus Hydrogenedens sp.
CCGTTGCCGTCCATGTCCCCGTTCCTCGCTTGTAATACAACCGCACAAAGTCTAATCCCGATAACGCATCGGATGCTCCACTGTAATTCACGAGCACAGGCCATTTGCTATATGCGGGTGAACTCGCTGTACCGTTTGTCGGCGGAGCGGTATCAAACAGCGTATTGTCCTGTCCATTACCACTTGGCATGGCACTGCAATTGCCCGCCGCATCACAGGCACGCAAATCAAAGTAATACCGTCCGTTGGTTCCGCCCGGCGGTGCAAAAGTAATATTCCCCCCTGCTGCATTCAACGCTACGTTATATTCCGTCCAACTACCACTCTCTAACTTATACCATAACCGATAACTTTGAACGCCACTACCTTCACTACCATCACTCGCCGCTGTATAGCCTACCGATACCCCTGCTCCACTTGCATAATCCGGAGTGTTCACTGTGCCTACTACCGGCGACGTGTTGTCATACACCGTCGTCCCGTCGCCATTACCACTTACATACCGACCATTGCCTGCTCGGTCTACCGGCTGCACTAATAAATAATACAAACCTTCACCCGCCGGCGGGTTAAAGTTAAAGGTACCGTTGGAGGTCGACAGCGTCAAACCTGTATCGGTCCACACGCCAGCCAGACCTTTCCGATACCATAACCGAACAAAATCCAGACCGGATAGAGCATCGGCGGCTCCCGTATAACTCACCTGCACCGGTAATCCCGCATTGTTCACATAAGCAGGGGTTATCGTCACACTCGTCAAGTTTACAGGACGCGTTACATCAAACACAAAACTCGTCAGACCGTTACCGATAGGAGCACCCGTATCGTTATTGGCAGCATCTATCGCTCGCAAGCCTAAATAATAGGTCCCTTCCTGATTGCCAGGAACATTAAAATTCACTGTGCCACCACTGGGGTCTAAATTAATCCCCATATCCGTCCAGGTGCCACCGGCTCCTAACTTGTAATACATCCGATAGGTAGTCACTCCACTCAAATTGTCCGTCGCCGCCGTGTAATTAATCGGCACCGGCGTCCCATTCGTATATGGCGATACATTAATCGCCCCTAC
>DAOSUS010000092.1 GCA_035378955.1 Candidatus Hydrogenedens sp.
TTTGTTTTTAATTTATTTTTCTCAATCATTTTTGTACTCCTTAGTGATAATCTACAATCTCTAATATTTCAACTATGGTAATTTCTGAATATATCAACATACCATCATCGTTTATAGGTAAAGGATCATTCCCAGGTTTATATATAAGCCTATATGGTTGTACTAAATCACATGCAAATTGACCGTTTCTATCTCCTGTTAAAGGATGATGTTTACCTGGCAACTTCATAAGGATTTCTAAATTTTCAGCGCATTTTATATCATCTATTCTCTGCATAATTTTATCAGCCATTTTAGTTCCATATTTTTTTCTTATTTTATTTTTATCTTCTAATATCTTTCTTAACTTTTTATTATTTACATTTATATCCATATTAAGTATACCTTATTAAAACAAAAAAGTCAAAAAATTTTTAACACTATCTGTTAAAAAAATTTATGAAATTCAGTTTTCGTGCATGTAAATTGAATAGCAATGTCTTATTCAGTAAAGTCATATGAAAGGTATCTTCTTTGTTCCAACTCCATAAAATTTTGCCAAAACGCTTATAAGCATAACTTGATTGCATCGAATATTGTAAATTATATTCGTTATATCCTATACACTAATAACTACATTTCCTTCAACATCATTTTCATTGTTCCTTGTCCAAATCTATTTTTGCCAAATTTTCAAGAATAAGTTTATTAAGCCTTTCCTCCTCTTTCAATTGCACTATAAACTCAGCTTTTAGCTGGGTAAATCGTTCTTCAAAATCAAAATCATCCTCTTCATCAGGAAGCCCAACATACCTACCGGGAGTTAAGACATAATCTAAATTTTTTACCTCCTCTAAAGATGCAGACTTGCAAAAACCTGCCACATCCTGATAATTTCCATCGCTACCTTTTTGCCATTCGTGGTAAGTATCTGCAATCTTTCGTATGTCTTCAGGTCTTAAAACCCTTGTTCTTCTGTTTATAAGTTCTCCCATATCGCGGGCATCTATAAAAAGAATCTGACCTTTTCTCTTCTTATTTCTATTGATAAACCACAAACAAGCAGGGATTCCAGTATTTAAAAACAATTTGGCAGGCAAATTTACTATACATTCTACTAAATCAGCCTCTATCAAGTTTTTTCTAATCTCATACTCTTCTTTTGTTTTCGAAGTTAAAGAACCTTTGGCAAGAACAAACCCCGCCTTACCTTTGATGTTTAAATGATGAACAAAGTGCTGAATCCATGCATAGTTCGCATTTCCTGTTGGTGGTATGCCATATTTCCATCGGACATCTTTTCGGAGCAACTCACCGCTCCAATCGCTATCGTTAAAAGGCGGATTGGCAATAACAAAATCGGCTTTTAAGTCTTTGTGAGCATCGTTCAAAAACGAACCTTCAGGATTCCACTTCACTTGCGATGCATCAATCCCTCTAATGGCAAGGTTCATTTTGCAAAGTCGCCAGGTTGTCTGGTTGCTTTCCTGACCATAGATGGAAATATCATTAATTCTTCCCTGATGCTCTTGTACAAATTTTTCAGATTGAACAAACATACCCCCAGAGCCACAGCAAGGGTCAAAAACTCTGCCTCTATAAGGTTCAAGCATTTCTACCAAAAGTTCAACAACGCTTCTCGGTGTGTAGAATTGCCCGCCCTTTTTCCCTTCTGCCAAAGCAAACTGACCTAAAAAATACTCAAACACATGCCCTAATATATCAGCGCTTCTTTCCTTGGCTTGGTCAAAAGCAATGTTGCTAAAAAGATCGATTAGCCCGCCAAGGCTAATGGGGTCAATATTCCCTCTTGCGTAAACCTTCGGCAGCACTCCTTTTAGCGATGGATTTTCTTTTTCGATTAACTCCATCGATTCATCAAGTATTTTCCCTATTCCCGGTTTTTTGGCATTTTCTTTTAGATGTTGCCATCTCGCATTGGTTGGAACATAAAAGACATTTTCGGCTCTGTACTCATCTATATCTTCCGGGTCGGCACCGGCATAGTCCCCTTCACCTTTTTTCAACTTCTCGTATAAGTTTTCAAAGGCATCCGAAATATAGCGAAGGAAAACAAGTCCCAGCACTACATGTTTATATTCCGCCGCATCGATATTTTTTCTCAATTTATCTGCGGCTTTCCAGAGTTGTTGTTCAAATGATTCTGTTGTATTATTATTCTTTTTTGCCATAATCAAAACTCCATAAAAATATCTTTAATTTTAGGATAGTAATTCAATTTTATACACATCAACCATTTTGTCAGTTTTTTGCCTGGTTTTTTCTTTCGGTTTTATTTTGTTGACCTTTTCATAAATATCATTCACAATTACCATCATTTTATATAACAATATGCGGATAAAGGAAATTATCGAAAGCAAATTTGGAAAAATATTGAATTTCCCTCTTATCCGCTTTTAGCCGAAGTAATGGTTTTAATCTCAATAACACATAAACGATTTTCTAACAATGTGAACAACTATACAGTGTTTGCTTGATATTGCATTAAATGATACACTAAACACATAAAGCATTAATAAGGTGCTATCTATGCCCCCGATACATACAACAACTTTTTCTTTAGAAATTAAAATATAATTATGAAATATCAAACGATAAAAAATCAATATAAAAGGCAAGAACAAGTTTGTCAATAGAGTAAAACCGTATTTAGCATATTCAGAGAAAGAATAAAGAATATAATAGATAAAAAACCTACCGCTTAAATCCCTTACCTATGCCCTATCCGTGAATAACTAAATTAAATTATCATTGATAGGCTCAATGGCGTAAAATTGAGGTTTATGGATTATTTTATAGTAGCGAATGAAATTTGGAGAGGTTGCGAAGTTTCTTCCTCTTTGAATACAATCTAATATGTTTTTCTTTTAATTACAACAAAAAACACAGATGAATTTGTAAGAGTTTCCGGTGTCTTCTCATTTGCTAACATCTCAAATAAAGTGGGAACTGTCCTATTCCCTCCTGAAAAAAGTTTTAAAGGTAGTCTCTTCTCGTTGTATTCCTGAAGGGAAGATTGGGTATGTCCGTGTGGTTGTTGATACTCCTTGCAATCTTCTGGATGAGTTGTCTTCTATTCAAGGGGTAGGGCGGTATTATTGGGCTTCAAGAGATGAACCCTGGGAAATGGCAGGTTGGGGTGAAGCAGATGTTATCGTAGCCGATGAAGAAATTTATGATTTTTCATACGCTTCCGTTATTGAAAAAATTTTAGACCGATTATCTTACGATTACTCTACAGTTCGATATTATGGAGGATTTAAGTTTCTCCCTCTGGACAATCGTGGAAAACGATGGAAATCGTTTCGTGCCTTTCGCTTTGTTGTCCCGCGAGTTGAATTACTGCGAACAGATACAGAAACGCATCTTATAGCCCATGTTATGGGAGGAGATATAGACGGCGGAATGAAACAAATCGCCGCTATACTCGATAATCTTGATTTATGGATTCGAGGAGGTGTTCCCGAAGAAAAGGAACAGGAACCTATTCATTTCCATCACCGATTGGACTGTCCATCAAAAATGGAATGGGTAGAACTTATACAACGCACTTTATCGGAAATAGGTGCCGGTGTATTTGATAAAGTAGTTTTAGCGAGAGAAACTACTTTTGAAGCCAATCGTAGGATTGACCCAGTTCTTCTTTTGAAGTCCATGGCTGAAAAATACAAGCATTGTTACCGCTTTTGCTTTAATCCTATACCGGAAAGAGGTTTCATTGGACTATCCCCGGAACGCCTTTATAAAAGATTAAGCACATACATTGAAACAGAGGCATTGGCTGGAACCGTCGCACGAGGTAAAGAAACAAAGGAAGATGAATACTTAAAATCTTCATTAATGAACAATATCAAAGAACGCAGAGAACATGAAATCGTTGTGGATATGTTAAAGACAAACATGGAACGATTGTGCTCCACTTATGAATATGATGAACATCCTAAAATAATTTCTTTGCCCACTGTGCATCATCTCTACACCCATTTTAAGGGGATACTGCATCCTGCCGTGGAGGATGAAGAAATTCTGGAACAATTACACCCTACACCGGCTATCGGTGGCTATCCGCGCGGTTCTGCGTTAGAATGGATTAAACGGGAAGAGCCATTAGACCGAGGCGTTTATTCAGGACCGGTTGGTTGGATTTCGTTCAGTTCGGCAGAATTTTGTGTGGGAATTCGCTCTGCACTATTGCAAGGGGATAAAATATCTTTATATTCCGGAGCGGGAATTGTTAAGGGTTCTCAACCCGAAGCGGAATGGAATGAACTGGAATATAAAATTATGGGTTATTTAAATGTATTAACCCAAAGTAATCCCTATAAGCAGGACATCGGAGGAGAAAAATGACTTCTATCATCCCATCACCCAATATGAACCATTTATGGGCAAGATTATTGGTTGAAGAACTATATCGAAACGGTGTACATGGTTTCTGCATTTCCCCAGGGTCTCGTTCTACTCCTTTGGCTCTGGCTGTTTCCCGTCAAAAGGAGATTGTTCATCATATTCATGTAGATGAACGCGGTATGGGCTTTTATGCATTAAATTGGGCAAAAGCCGTAGGAAAGCCCATTGCTCTAATCTGCACATCCGGGACAGCCGTGGCCAATTATTTTCCACCTGTAGTTGAAGCATCTTTGTCGCGAGTACCTTTAATTATACTTACTGCAGACCGTCCTCCCGAACTTTTGCAATGTGGAGCCAATCAGGCTATTGAACAATCCGATATTTTTGGTAATTATGTCCGCTGGTCGTTTACTCTGCCCTGTCCGGATTCCGCCATTACTCCCACCGTTATATTAACGACCGCCGGACATGCTGTCTATCAGGCTTGTCGGGCTCCTGCAGGACCTGTGCATATTAATTGTATGTTTCGCGAACCTTTAGAACCCATCGAAATAGAAGGGGATATTCCTGAAGATTATACACAACCTATTGATAACTGGTTGTCTAATAAAAAACCTTTTACACGCTGGAATTTACCCGAACACAGACTTACGACAGAACAGGAAATCTTTGTCCTTGATAAAATAGAAACGGTTCGAGAAGGACTTCTTGTAATAGGCGAGTTACGCAAAGAACAGGAAATCAAATCTGCTTACAATCTTGCTCAATCCTTGCACTGGCCTGTGTTTCCAGATGTCACTTCTGGCTTACGGTTAGGCAACAAAACAGATTTTTCAGTCCCTTATTATGACCAGATGCTCCTTCTTCCTGAATTTTCTGAAAAGTTCAATCCGAAGTTTATACTCCATATTGGTGGCACTATTACTTCCAAACGGCTTCTTGAATTTCTGGAAAAGAGACGACCTGATTATATGCTGGTAACCGACCACCCCCTACGAACGGACCCCATACATCGGGTTACCTATCGCTTTGAAACAGATTTAAGTTCTTTCTCCTCATGGTTATCTCCTGCTATGCGACGACGGGATGTTTATCCCTGGGGATTAGAGACGGTAGAATGGTCTCAAAAATTAGAGCAGGTTATAGACACATGGGCGGAAAAACAGGAAGAACTTAATGAAATTACAGTAGCTCGATATATATCCCAATGGAAACCTGCAGAATCGGATTTATTTTTGGGGAATAGCATGCCTATTCGTGATGCGGATATGTATGGTTCCATTAACGGCACAGGGGGATTGGTCTTTGCCAACCGTGGAGCCAGTGGAATAGATGGCACAATCGCAAGTTCCGCAGGTTTCTCCTTTGCCCGCAAGCGAATGGTTACCGCTGTTATCGGGGATTTATCCGCTCTTCATGACCTCAATTCTATATCCTTACTATCCAGCGAGGGTGTAAAGGTAATATTAATTATTATCAACAACGATGGCGGTGGAATTTTTTCTTTCCTGCCTATTTCTGCATATCCCGAAACATTTGAAAGATACTTTGGTGTGCCTCACGGCTATAATTTCGGAAATGTTGCCAAAATGTTTGGTATTGACTATTCTATCGTTCAAACGCCTAACGAACTGAAAAAGACCTACCAAAATACTCTTAAAAAAGGTGTTTCGAAAATTATCGAAGTTTCAACCAATCGCCCTGAAAACTTAAAACTCCACAAAGAATTACAAAACCAGATTAGAAAAGAACTCATAAAACTCATTCAGAAAAACCCCTGAATACCTTCATTTCAATTATTCCCCATTACAGATGTGCGGATGAAAAAATACCATCCCCATCATTCATCTTTGCCTTTTTAGTTTTGCAACTCCAATGGAAATCATTTAAAATCTATGAAACTACAATTTCTCCAAAAGAAACTTATTTATTGAAAGGAAAACAAAATGATAACAAGTGATGATTTATCTCGTAGAAGATTTTTATATGCCAGCGGTTCCTTTGTCTTAGGTTCTACCTTACTTCAGAAAGGGCTTCTGGCACAATCGGGAAACAATACCTATCCCCGTTTAAAAAAAGCCGTTCAGTGGAACAATCTCCCGAAAAATTTATCCGAATTAGACCGTTGCAAATTAGCCAAAGATGTAGGTTTTGATGGTATTGAGATACCTCCCTTTACAGATGATAATGAAGCCAATAAAGTTTTGGAATCGGCACAAAAAAATCAATTGGAAATTCATTCCATCATTTACGGCGGTTGGGACAAACCTCTATCCCATCCCAGTCCTTCTGTTGTAGAGGAAGGGAAGCAACGGATTAGCAATGCATTAGAATTAGCAAAACGCGTTGGAGCCAGCACTGTATTATTAGTCCCTGCAGTTGTTAATGAACAGGTTCGCTATCAAGAAGCATGGGAACGCTCCCAACAACATATTCGCGAATTAATTCCTGTGGCAGAAAAAAATCAGGTTATTATCGCTGTGGAAAATGTCTGGAACAAATTCCTTTTAAGTCCCTTGGAATTTCGTCAATACATTGATGAAATAAACAGTCCTTTTGTCCGTGCGTATTTCGATATGGCAAATGTCGTTATATTCGGTTATCCGCAAGATTGGATACGAACCTTAGGCAATCGCATTGTAAAACTCCACATAAAAGACTTTAAACGAAATGGCTATCAATGGTGCAATTTGCCCTATGAAGGGGATATAGATTTTGCAGAAGTGCGATTAGCCTTAAACGAAGTCGGCTATACGGGTTGGGTTACAGAAGAATTTCCTGCCGGTGATGAAAATTACTTGAAAGAACTTTCCCGACGGATAGATTTATTTATTCAGGGAGCCAAGAAAGCATAGCTTGAATTGGTTTGTTAAAAAGGGTTTCTTGTCTATTTGAAGGTTTTAGTAGACTTCTATTTCTACAACCTGAAATAAAGATTGATGGGCAGAATTATATGTAGGAACGATACGCAAATAATGGGCTGTCTGTGATGGGATTATATCTGTCTGCCAATCTCGATACTCCCCTTGTGTTTTATCTACCACGGTATTCCAGTTTTGACCGTCATTAGAAAGGTCTATATGGTATTGATAATAACGCTCATCAAGATTGAAAAGTAATAACTGAACCCGATGGACAAGGATATTTTTTGAAAAGTCAAGAACAATCTCTCCAGGAATACCACAACAGCCAAATCCTGCCGTTCCTGAATAGTTTGTTATATCTCCATCAATCATCCATTCTGGATTTAAAGATAAACAAAAGCCATCATTGGGTTTTATAACCTTTGTGCCATTATCTATATGGGCATAGTTATTACCCTTACGGTCGGGAACTTTATATTCCTCAATCGGCGGTAAATAAGAGGGTGTTTGATACTCCCCATGAATAAAATACGCAATATCTCTATAAATGCTTTTTAACTTATCATCCTGACTATGGGCTAATTTATAAATAGTATCATTTGCCTGATACCATGCTATCGGTTTCTTTACCCATTGGAAATGGGTTCCTGCCTGTAAATATTGTTGAAAACGATATTGATGCGTTTCTGATTTGAAAATTCGGTCATCTAATTCCATTTCTACACCACATTGGAACTCTTGAATACGATAACCCGCCAAAGAAAGACGATGATTTCCTCCCTTCCCTTCAAAAAAATAATTCGGTTGAAGAAACATGTAATCAAAATTAAGGTCTTTCCATAACCAAACATTGTTCCCTGTAAAATAAGGTATCCAGAAGAATTTCAATTTGTACCGATGAATTATTTCCGCCATAGCCTTTATTACATTTTCCCTACCTGCTGGGATAGACTCTGCAAGATAGTAAAATCCTATAAAATTCAAGTGTTCATATCCACCAACTTTGATTTGATAGAGAACTTCATCCATATACCATTGTAATGCCTTTAATACATCTTCCGTCTTTTGAAAATTTAATGGAACTTCAGAACCCGATAATGTTCCAAAGTTTATGCAATTTATATCAGGTTCAGGAATTGTGATGATAATATTTATTTTGTTTTGTATTTTCCCTTCTTTTTTTATTTCACCGACACATTCATTAATTGCATCGAGACATGAAGCCCATCTATTGATAAGCCATTTCCACTGTTCAATAGTTGCTATTTCTTCTTTCTTTTGTCCGCCCCAGAAATACTTACCATCGGAAGAACGATACTCAATTAAAAGGAAAGTATCAAACAAGGGAAATGACTTCTCTATAGAGATATCCGTATAAATAAGATACGGTTTAAAATCTTCTGGCTGCCAGTTTCTTCGTTGGTCTGACCCATGATAAATTAAACAAATATTTTTTATCTCAAAACTACGGATATTTTCCTCTGCCCATAGATAGTTACATAAAAAAAGAATAAAAATATGTATTATCAGAGCAATCTTTGTAATAGTAAATTTTCCTTTCATGGGTATACCTCCCTTCTCACATAAAAACAAAACATGCAAAAATATTTAAGAGACTTTTAAGTGCTTATACTTACTCGACACTTCTCTTATAATTTTTGTTATTAAAAGAAATAAACAATGTTTAAATATAACCGCCTGAAAAAGATTTTTCAAAATTGTATTTTCTTAACCTCGGATTTTTCCTGTATTTTATTGGACAATTAAAATCGCTTAAATTTTTATTTTTTCTCTTGACTTTTACAATATATTGTGGTATTGTAATAATTTGCACTCTATATAATGTGATTTTTGATATAATATTAGAAAATTAAAGATAAGGCGATAACATGAAAAATATATTATAAGGTTTTACATTATGTCACCAGATATTCTTGTAGAAGTGGGAAGAAAAGCAATTTGGATAACACTCATGATTTCTGCGCCGATGTTACTTACGGGGATGTTAGTCGGGCTTGTAATTAGTATTCTGCAATCTGTAACACAGATACAGGAAATTACCTTAACATTTGTTCCAAAAATTTTAGCGGTTTTTATTGTTTTTTTAATTGCGATACCGTGGATTTCAAGTGTCCTGATTGTTTTTACGCAAGATTTGTTTAATCAAATTCTTGAATTTTCGCGACTATGAAGGGTTAACTATGGATGGATGAATTTTTACCGACACGAATATTTGAAGTAGATGTTTTTTTATTCTTCATCCTTGTGTTGATGCGGGTATCGGGGCTTTTTGTTTCTATGCCCGTTTTAGGTTCGCGGAATGTTCCCATGATGGTTAAAGCGGGATTAGCAGGTTTAATAGCCATTATTCTTGTTTCAACAATGTCTCCCTTACCTCAAGGAATTCCCCATAGTTCTGGAGCATTTCTGATTGTTGGTGCTTATGAATTTCTTATAGGTATCGGTATGGGTTTTATTGTATCCCTGATGTTTTCCGCTGTTCAGATTGCAGGTGAAATTATGGACTTACAGAGTGGTTTTGGAATGATGAATATTTTCAATCCTGCTATGGAAACGCAGTTTCCTATTTTCGGTTTTTATCTATTTATTCTCTGGGCCATGTTTTTCTTATGGATAAATGGACATCTTGTGGTATTGCAGATATTAGGAGATAGTTATAAAACACTTCCAATAGGCTTGATGAGCCGAATGGATAATAACTTTGGATGGGAAATAACCCGATGGGGTCAAACGATGTTTATGTATGGGGTTCGTCTTGCGGGACCTGTCATTGTAACAATGATATTGACTTATGCAGTTATGGGAATATTAGGTAGGGCTATTCCTCAGATACATCTTTTAGTCATTGGTTTCCCTATTACCATTGGTTTGGGAATGATTGTTGTTGGAATTTCTTTAGGTGCGTATATGGGGGTTTTTGAGGACATGGCACAGGAAATGGTTCGTGAAGTTCAACTTTTTATACGAGGTTTAGGATAACAATTTATGCCAGAAGATGTCGGAGGTGAAAAAGTATTTCCGCCTACTCCACGAAAAAAGGAGCGGGCTCGGGAAGAAGGTAATGTTACACGAAGTCAAGAATTGACTTCTGCTATCGGTCTGACGGCTGCTATGGTGGCGTTATGGTTCATTGCTCCTCTGACTTTTCAATACTTTCTTTATGTAATAAGACATTACTTTGAAGAGCCCTGGCAACCTATTTATGATGCCTCCGAACTCCAATCTCTGATGCTCGAAATTGGGATTTATATAGGAATATGTTCTTTGCCTTATATTTTAATTATGATGGCAGCAGGTCTGGCAATTACGTATGCACAGGTAGGTTTACTCTGGACTGGAAAACCTCTGATTCCTAAATTAAATCGAATAAATCCCATTTCCGGATTTAATCGGTTTTTTTCTTTGCGTGCTTTGTATGAATTAGGAAAAAACATTGCGAAACTTGCCTTATTGTTAGTTATGGTTTATTATGCCCTCCGTTATCGCTGGACCGAGCTTGTTGTTCTTCCCAATTATTCCATTGTTGATATTTTGTATGTTTGTGGTGAACTTTTTCTTGCCGTTTGGTGGCGTGTGGCCCTGGTTATGCTGGTTTTGGGTATTATGGATTATGGTTTTCAATGGTGGCAACGCGAACAGGATTTGCGTATGACGGTTCGTGAAATGCGGGAAGAAATGAAAGAGATGGAAGGAGACCCAGCCATAAAAAGGCGTGTCCGTCAGATGCAAAGGCAAATCGCTTATCAGCGAATGATGCGTGAAGTTCCTAAAGCCGATGTTATCATAACCAATCCAACGGAATTTGCTGTTGCTTTGCGTTATGATATAAATACAATGCCTGCACCCATTGTTATCGCAAAAGGTGCAAGAATTATAGCCGAACGAATCCGTGAAATTGCGGTCCATCATCAAGTTCCCATTGTGCAGAAACCGGAACTTGCTCGGACCCTGTATAAAACGGTGGAGGTCGGACAATCAGTGCCTGAAAATTTGTTCCGTGCCGTTGCGGAAGTATTAGCCTTCGTATATCGTATTGACCGTAGAGAAGAAAAGCGAAGGGAACGGCAAGAATTTTTATGGAAAGAAAATCGTAAAACAGCATAGGATTAAGATATGGCGGTAGCACCGGCAACACGCGTTCCATCGACAAATATCTGGAGCCTGGCACGCAGTCCAGACATTGCTCTGGCTATCTGCGTAGTCGGTGTGCTGGTGGTGCTTATTATTCCCATTCCTAAAGTGCTGATGGATTTATTACTGACATTAAACATTTCTCTATCTGTTGTAGTGCTTTTGTCCTCTATGTATTTACAAAGGGCTGTGGATTTTTCAATCTTTCCATCGTTATTGCTCATTCTTACCTTATTCCGACTAAGTCTCAATGTGGCTTCAACCCGATTAATTCTGGCTCAGGCAGATGCCGGGTCCGTTATTCGGGCTTTCGGTACTTTTGTTACCTATGGAAATATTTTTGTAGGCATTGATTTTTATCATACTTGTTGTTATTCAGTTTGTTGTGATAACCCGCGGTGCAA
>DAOSUS010000093.1 GCA_035378955.1 Candidatus Hydrogenedens sp.
AAGAACTTTCTGGCATCTGATATATATTCTTTTATTTCTTCTCTCGTTTCTTTTATAGTGCTTTCTTTTATTTGTGGGAAAATTGATGTTAAAAATTTAATGTTGACTTTGTTATAATCCCCTGCCATACCAAAATTTTCTGCTCTTGATATTTCACTTGCAAGATAAACAATATAAGTTTCCAGTGGATATTTATTACTCATATTTTCAGGTTGATTATGATTTGTCATAGGAGCATACAAGGTTTCCGGCAGGTTCCATTTTTGTGCTAACCAGGCATTTACATCACAATATGTGAGAGAAAGATTTTCTTTTTCCACTTTGTATAAGGGGGTCTGATTATCCTTCCCTTTTTTTGTTACTATCTTGTATTCTTCTTTTAATGTAAGTGCTAAACAATATTTACCAATATCATGCAGTAATCCTGCAGTAAAAAGCGTTTCGGGAACTATTTCCGTTTTAAGTTTTATGGATAATATTTGTGCTGTTTTTCCTGCACCTAAAGAATGAATCCAAAAATCTTCGGGGTCCAGTGATAATTGCTTTTTAGCAGAGAACAAATCTAATATTGTGGTACTTAATGCTAACATACGAACAGTTTCAAAACCTAAAACTACAATAGCCCTTTTTAAGTTATCAACTTTAAAACGAAGCCAATAAAATGCTGAATTTGCTAATTTTAATACTCTTGCGGACATTGCTGGGTCATTTTCCATTATTTTCGTCAAATCCCCTGCGGAACTATTATCATCGTTAATAGCATCAATTAATTTAGTCATTACCACAGGTAGGGTAGGCAAATCCTCACTCATTTCGAGTTTCTTATATATATCTTCCATTATCTTCTCCATAGCTTACATATTTATTTAAGTTATAATAAATATTTTACAACAAACAGATATGTGAATTACATATTTTATTAATTTCTATTCTATTCGTTTTTATAAAATCTCTGTTAATATTTTCTTCCACAGTTATTTTTGCTTTTTTTAAATTCATAATAAGTATATCATATATATATTCTTTTAATTCATTAAATTTGATACCTTTTTTGTCTTGTTGCTCTATTGTGATTAATAAAATACGGTAATCATTCCAGTTTCCCAAAAAATTTTGAATTTCTTTCATAATATTTAGCCATTTGTTTAAGGGATTTTTATAAATTTCTTTATATATTTCGAACAAATATCTTGTTTTTTTTAATATAATACGAAACTGGTGTATTTCTTCATTCAAAGGATTGTTTATTTTTTTTATATACTTATATTCATTATTAACATTATTTATTGCTAATAAAATTCTATCCCTTCCATACTTGTATATACAATGTCTCGTAAAAAATTGGATTTGAAAATCTGAGAAACACTTATCATCCCTTTTTTCTAATATTTGTTTTGCAAGAAAGCAGTTTTTCTCCTCCTTTTTTCTTATTTTATCTATAGAATTTAAGAGATATTCATAAGCAAAGTCAGATAAGACCTGGGGTTTATCATTTTTAATAGAAATAATTAATTGATATAAGACATCAAGTTCTCTTCTTTTCCCAAGAAGTTTTGTTATCTTTTTATTTTCGCTCACATATCGTTTTTTAATTTCTTTCGGTAAGAAATGTTTATATTCAGTAAATAAGGCTCTATTTCTTCTTGATGTAACACGGATATCATGGATAGCATCAGGGTCTAATTTTTCAAGAAGGGGAAGTTTTTCTTTTATAAATTTGTAATTATGCTCTATATGTTTCAAAAATATGTCTTTTGAGATATTACAATATTTTACTTCCCCTTCTTGACGCATTTATTACTTTCTGTTGGGGTTATTTCACTAAGAATTTGTATGTTCCTGAGGGCAATTCAAATATATCCTGTGTTGCTTCTGTTATTACAGGTTCTACCTTCGGATTTACAATTACCTTCATGTTTTCCTTTTTGGGAACAACTACTTTTGCTTTACTATTCGGCGGAATATTAATAACCATAGTTAACGAACCATCGGGATTTTTATCCCAACGGGATAATGCACGACCACGAACTGTGTCAATGTAAGCCTGAGCATAGTTTAATGGTCCTTCCCACGGTTTCGGAGCAATTGTGAAATATTTGTAGCCGGGTTCTGGCAAGCGGCGTATACCCGCAATTCCACCAAAGAACCAATCCATTACACTACCAAACATTTGATGATTATGAGAATTCATTTCGGGACCTGTCTTATATTCCCACAATTCCCATAATGTAGTAGCACCTAATTCAATCATATAGCCATAACTTGGGAAATCTTTTTGTAATACAACCTTATAAGCAAGGTCTGCCATGTTATTGTCATTTAATACATCATAGACATATTTTGCACCTAAAATACCGCAGTATAAATGGGCATTGCGTTTTACTTCGATTTCTTCTCTAAGTTTCTTTAGAGCGAGTTCTTTGTATTCTCCTTGTGCAATACCAAGGAATAATGGGAATATTTGCTGGAATTGAGTGCCTTCATAAGGCGTTCCATCTTTATCTTTACCATAACAGTAATAGCCTTTTTCTTTGTCAAAATACTTATTATTAAATGCTTCTGCTACTTTTTGTTTCTTGGCATTGAAGTAATTTGCATCATCTTGTTTTCCTAATACACCTGCAAGTTCTTCCAAAACTACTGCAGTCCAGTAATAGCATCCTGTTCCTATGGGTTCCATAGGGGATTTTTCGAGTGCAACCCAATCTCCATAATGGCAATATTCCATAACTCCGTCTTTTTCATCCTTCTCCATTGATTTGAACCAACGAACAAGGTTATCGTAGTGCATTTCTACAACACGACGGTTCTGGTAATATCTCCATGAATACCATGTAATTAATGGATAGGCAATTGCCCACGGAGGAGAACCTTTCTTTTCGCCCCAAATATTAGCAGGACATGTATCAGGAACATATCCTTCTGGACTTTGGGAATCGGCTATATCCCATAGCCACTTCTGGTAATATGCTGCAACATCAAAATTCATAATTGTTGCTTCAGAAGCAAGGTGTGCATCACCCATCCAACCCATTCTTTCATCCCTTTGTGGACAGTCCGTTGGAACACTCATATTGTTCCCCTGAATAGCCCAAAGGACGATATCACGGATATTGTTAATAAGGGGATTATCACACTCGAAATGACCTGATTTGGCAAAATTGGAGTGGAATATCTGGGCTTCTAATTTATCTTCGGTTAGTTCTCCGGGGTAACCGGTTATTTCAGCATAACGGTAACCATGTTGAGTAAAGCGGGGCATGTATTCTTCTTCTCCTTCTCCTTTTAGGATGTATTCATCTGTTGCTTTTGCACTTCGAATATTTTCAACATTTAATCGCCCATCTTCGTATAATAATTCTGCATGTCTCATTCTTATCTTAGTTCCTGTTGGACCTTGCGCCTTGATTTTTATTACACCTGTCATATTTTGACCAAAATCTACAATATATACCTCTTCATTTTTATCTGGACCGCCATCATTTCGTTTTGTAATTGATTTTGGTTTCAGATAACCAACAACCTGTATCGGAGGCATTACCTGTGCTACCAATTTTTCAGGTATATGTTCTGACATGGCAACAGGTAGCCAGTTAGAATCATCATAGTCGGCTGTATCCCAATCCTTTTTCTCTAAACGAGCATCATAGGTTTCTCCATGATATAAACTTTCACTTACAATAGGTCCTGTGCTTGCTTTCCATGTATTATCTGTAATGATTTTCTCTTTTGTTCCATATTCATATACTACATGTAATTCCAGCCATCCTGTGCATGTTTTTTTCCACCATCCATGTCCTAACATCATCCCTACTGCATTTTTACCTTGTTTTAACATTGAAGTTACATCGTGTGTAACATATAGGGTTCTTTTTTCAAATACGGTATAAGCAGGGTCTAAAAGATGGTCGCCTACTTTTTGTCCATTTATATGTAATTCGACATAACCCAAACCTGAGACATAAGCCCTTGCTTGTTTTACAGGTTTTGTAAGTTCAAAGACTTTCCGTAACATAGGTGATGTTCTTTTTCGTTCATATTCCTTTCTTTTATCATCCTTTACGGGTTCATCATCTTTTTCGGGATGTCGTATCCATTTTGCGGTCATTTCTTGTGTCGGATTAAGGAAAGCCGTTTCAAAATAGGCAGGTTCACTAAAATGTGTTGTTTCTCCGCTTTGATAGGTTATCCTAACCCGCCAATAGTATCTTGTAAAACTTTCTAATGCAGGTCCTGCATACTCTATATGGACATTCTCTCCAGATTCGACTTGCCCTGAATCCCAGACATCGGGTTGATTTTGTAGTAATTTTTCTAATGATTTTGAAACCTGTATTTGATAGGATTTCTGAAATACGCCATATCCTTTCTCAGGTAAAATCCAACTGAAACGGGGAATATTTGTATCAATACCCATAGGATTTGTTAAATACTCTACCCTTAAATTCTCAGGAGGTATTTGTGAATGGGCTACAGTTGGAATTACTGTAATAAGCAATGTAAAAGCAATTGAAGGGACTAAAGAGGTTTTTAACATATTTTATCTCCTTATATTAAGTTTAGGTTTCCTCTTGTAAATTCAAATATTCGGTTTTAATTTTTTTGACAACATTACCAATATCCCACGCAGATATAATCTCAAAATAAATATGGTTTGTTTCAAATTTGATTATACCAAAACTTGCTTCATTCCCTCTGTCAATTTGTTTTTTTAAGTGACCAGGATTAAACCAAACTTTA
This sequence comes from Candidatus Hydrogenedens sp., assembly GCA_035378955.1. Classification (NCBI taxonomy): domain Bacteria; kingdom Pseudomonadati; phylum Candidatus Hydrogenedentota; class Candidatus Hydrogenedentia; order Candidatus Hydrogenedentales; family Candidatus Hydrogenedentaceae; genus Candidatus Hydrogenedens; species Candidatus Hydrogenedens sp. Next base: position 4,741 of record DAOSUS010000093.1, read on the forward strand.
TTATTGTCTTTTTTAATGATAGGGATATGTGTATGTCCAAAACAGTAAATATGACATTCCTTTCCTCGACTTTTTAGTATAAGGTCTATTGTATGGGCAAAAGCAATTTTCGTATTATGAATTTCCTCAATAATAACTTTGGGTGTTTTTCCATCTTCAAATTGGTTGCACCACAAACCCGGAACAATCCTTACTGGATAACCTACGGAAATTAAATACTCACCATCTTCATAATTATCTCCAAGATGGTAAATAGTATGAACCTTTTCTTTATGTAATAAATAGGAACAGACATTTTCCATCAAAAAATTGTTCCCATGTGTATCACTTATTACACCTATTGAGGTATAAGCCATATTTAATTTCCTAACCTTATTTGATATACTGTTATAATATAATTCGGTAATGATTACAAAATTAAAGAGATTAAAAAGAAAGGAGATATTTTATGGGAACAAAAGGTAGAGAAATTGTAAAAATGGATGTTGAACATCTATTGCTTCTGTTAAATAAAGCCTATTCCGATGAATGGTTCGCTTATTATCAATATTGGTTAGGAGCAAAGGTGGCAAAAGGTCCCATGAAAGAAGGAGTAATGGCAGAACTTTTACAACACGCCGGTGATGAACTTAGACATGCGGATATGGTAGCCCAGAGAATTATTCAATTGGGTGGTTCTCCTGCGGAAAGCCCCAAACAATGGTATGAATTGTCCAATTGCGGTTATGACCCTCCCAGTGACCCTTATGTTCGTGTGCTTTTGGAACAGAATATTAAGGGAGAACAGTGTGCTATACAAACTTATAATGCACTCCTTGCAGAAACGAAGGAGGGTGACCCTGTAACATATAATATGGTTTTACAAATACTTCAAGATGAAGTTATGCATGAAGAAGACCTACAAGCTTTGTTGGAAGATTTGGATTTGATGACATCCAGGGGTTAATAAAATATTTCTCTATTTATTAGACCTCTTTGTTTTAAATCGAAGAGATGGGCTTTTAACTGCTGCCGTGCCAAGATAATTCGTTCTTGCGGAATATCATCGTAAGATTTCAATAGTAGTTCTTCAAAGGTAGTGATACCTTTGTTTATGTTTTGAAGTATTTTTTCTTCTCTTTGTTTACGGTGTTGTATTAATTTATCAATAATTATATTGCCCGGCAAATAGAACCAGGGAATTCCATGACCGGGAATTAATAAATCAATTTTCAGTCTATTTAATTTTTTTAATGAATCCATGTATTCTGACATTGAGCCTTCCTCATCAGGGTCAATTAGAACAGGGCCTTCCGAACTTATCATATCTCCTGCAATTAATGTTTGAGTTGTTGTTTCGTAATAACAAAGATGTCCTTTCACATGTCCCGGAGTAGAAATGGTATTAACTATCCATGGAAAGTCTCTATCACTTAATAGAAACTGCTGTTCATTTTCTATTGTTTTATCAATGGGGATTCTTCCTCTTTTTGCAGATTCTAATGAAGCATATTTAGGAATACCAAAATATTTGGATATAAATTCCATACTTTTTGCATGGTCTGGATGTTCATGAGTAATACAAACCCCTATGTATTTCGAACCTAATTTAATAAAATGTTCCAACCAATAAATCATTTCTTTGACACTTCCCTCTTCGCCTTCACCGGGGTCTATAATCATCATTTCTTTTTTACCAACAACGACTGAATTCACATTCTTAAAAAATGTATGAGGTGGGGCAGGTAAAGGAAAAATATGTATACCTGCCCTTGGATGGAAATAGGAATAGCCATTATCTGTCCATGGGATTTTTTTTAGGTATTGATATGCTTCGGGAAAAGAAAAGGCTTCTATCTGCTCTAAAATAAATGCAACCGGTGTGGAAAGAGATATTTCCTGTCTATGCCACCGATATAAAATGTTTTGAGGTGTATCCCATTCTATTAAATCAACTTCTTTATTTTTTTCACTTTCTATAACATAATATTCGGGTTTCCATTTAATAAAGAAAAAATAGGTTTCAAATCTTTGGGATAAACCGGGCGGGGTAATCCATGGTCCCGAAAAGAAACATTCATCTATATTTAATTTGATATTAAACTTCTTTTGCACCTCTATAAAATCAATCTCTCTTTTATGAAACCGTTCCCATACTTCTTCCAACTCTTTCATAGAAATACTTTTTTCTATGCGTATAGGAAGATAACCTGTTTCTTCAAATGTCTCTCGAATGGCTCCTACCATAGCCCCTTTAATTACTTCATGGCAAGAACCATATACTTCACATTTTTTATCTTCTTCTTCCACACTACCACCTGGAAAAGCATGATGTCCCGGTAAAAAAGATAAAGTTTTTCCTCTCTTTATAACTAAAACTTCTATATCCTGTTTATTCCTTCTCCAAACAACACAAACACCTGCAAGTTTTGGAGGTTTTAAACTCATTTCATCAACTCCATCAATTTTAATAAAATATAAGTTTCTTATTAACTTTTATTATTTCAATATTTTATAATATTTTTAAGGGTTCTATAATGTTTATTTCTAAGAGATTTGAAAATTATGAACTATCGGGTTGTTTAAATCCAATTGCAGAGGCGTATCAAAAGCATATTTTACAAGGGAAAGAACTCTTTGACTTAACGCTTTCTAATCCAACAAAGGCGAATTTACCATATCCCGAATCTGAAATATTGCAGTCGTTATCTAATAGCCGTTCTTTGTTATATGAGCCTACTCCCAGAGGTTTTTATACGGCAAGAGAGACCATATCCTTATATTATTCATCGCTTGGTTTTTCTGTTTCTGTTGATGACATATTTTTAACATCTGGGACATCTGAAGGTTATTCTTATATTATCAAATTGATTTGTAATCCCGGTGATGAAATATTAATACCTGCTCCTTCTTATCCTTTACTTGATTTTATCGCATCATTAGAATTGGTTAAAGTTGTCCCTTACTATCTTGAAGAGAATAAAGATACATGGATTTTTTCTACAAAAAATATTATTAACTGCTTAAGTAAAAAAACAAAACTTTTATTTCTTGTCCAACCTAATAATCCGACAGGAAATATACTTTCAAATGAAGAAATTAACGATTTACTTTCTTTTGCAGAAAAGTATAATCTTGCAGTGGTAATTGATGAGGTGTTTCGAAATTATCTTTTTTCCAATAAATCACCTCAATTACTTTTTTCCGATAAAATACCTGTTTTTACTCTTAATGGTATTTCCAAGACATTAGCGTTACCTCAATTGAAATTAAGTTGGATTGTTTGCTCTTGTCCTAAAAATATAAGAAAAGAACTCCATGAAGGTTTAGAAATAATTGCAGATACCTATCTTTCTGTTAATACACCGGTTCAAATAGCATTGGTAGATTTATTTCGAGTAAAAGGTTCTATACAGGCACAAATTCAAAAAAGGATAACTCGAAACCTTGATTTTGCAATAACTCAGTTTTGTAAATGCTCTAATATCCATTCTTACTTACCTCAAGGCGGATGGTATTTTGTTGTAAAAATTTGCAATATTACGGTACCAGAGGATAATTTAATTATTGATTTATTAAATCAAACGGGAGTTTATGTCCATCCAGGTAGTATGTTTCGTTTCCCTGAGGAAAATTTGTATCTAATTATAAGTTTACTGCCTGAGGAAAATATATTCCGAGAGGGAATTCAAAGAATCATAAAATATTTCTGTTAATTTCTATCTATTCAGATTCGGGGAAAAATGTAGACATGGCAAATTCTTCTTCAAATTCTGGAATAGTAGATAGGTCTATATGTTTAATTATGCCTAATATTTCTTCGATATTATTTCTTAAATCTTTGTTTATCAAAGCATATTTTGCTCCTGCCAGACTACTGTTACCAACGAACTCTATTTTTTCTTCATTAATTTCCTCTGGAATAATTCCAATCGTTTTCAAATTTTTCCTGTTCAGATAAAAACCAAATGTCCCAGCAATATATATTTTTTCAAATGTTTGAAGTCCTATATCGGCTTCTTTTGCTAAAAGTTTTATTCCACATTTTATGGCAGAGCATGATAACTGTAATTGTCTGACATCACGAGAAGAAAGGAATATCTTTTTATTTTTTCCATGGAATACTTCAAAAATGACATCCGAGTTATTTGTTTTCACTCTTTTTCGAATCTTTTCGGGGACATTGGGGTTGTTTACTGATTCCGACAGCATTCTTCCACTTGTATTTATAATTTTTAATCTTAAAAGAATTGCTAATAAATCTATCAAGGCACTACCACATATTCCTAACGGCTCTATATTTCCAATTACTTTTATATCTATATCATCATTATTCAATGTTATTTTTTCTATAGCACCTATTGAGGCTCTCATACCACACTGTATTCTTACACCTTCAAAAGCAGGGCCTACTGCTGTTGATGTTGCATATAAAAGTCCTTGTTTTGCTATAACAATTTCACCATTAGTGCCTAAATCTACAAAAAGGAATGGTTTCTCTTTTTTTATAGCATTTATAGCAAGTAAGCCAGCAGTTATATCTCCACCTACAAAACCTCCTATAGCGGGATAAATATACATTTGTGCCTCTGGATGTGTATGTATACCTATTTTGTTGGGTGGTATTGTAATATTACTTAAAAAAGTAGGTGTAAATGGATATTCTCCAAGTGAAGAAGGATCTATACCTAACAACAGATGTATCATTGTTGTATTTCCAGCAACTACCACATCATAAATATCATTTTGAGTTATACCTATTTTCTTTACTAACTGTTCATTAAGATTATTAATCCCCGAGACAACACTTTTTTGCATTAATTTTGTATTATCCTCTGATTGTATAGCATAAGATATTCTACTTATGACATCATCACCATATAATATTTGTGGATTTAGTTCAGATATGTCTCCGACATTTTCTCCAGACATTAAATTTATGAGTTCTATAGCAATAGAGGTTGTTCCTAAATCTATAGCGATACCATAAATACCATTAAATTCTCGTTCTTTTTTAATGTCTATTATTTGTTTATTGCTGAAAATTAAATTATAAGATTTAGTTATATCGTTTTTAATACAAGCTATTTTTTTTAACACTTCTAAGGATATATCTTTTTTACCAATGAGACTGAAAAAATAATCCTGATAGGACTTCGACTTTTTTATCTCTTCTTTTTCTACATTTACTTTTAATACTTGAATATTGGGATTAAAACTTGTTTCAATTTTTATTTGATAGGGTTTTTTAAATTTGTATATTTCCTTTTGTTTGTCTATTTGGACTTGAGGTAAAGAAACAGCAATATCTTTTTCTACTATGTATTGACAGGAATTAACAAGGAGATGGGATTTTTCTTTCGTTGAATTTTCATTACCTTTGTTTGTATATTCTACCTCCACTAAACATTTGCCACATATACCTCTTTTACCGCATGAAGAAGGGATTATAAAACCATGTTCGTATAAAACATCTATTAAATAACTTCCTTTTTTTGTTCTTACTTCCTGATTTGCTGGTAATATTTTTATTAATATATCGTTCAATTGTAGTCCTTTCTTCGTTATTCATAATCCCAGATATTTTGTATGATATTATAATTAAAAATCATTGGAATTTTTATAATTTGGAAATTATATATGAAAGGGTTTTGGTATTTTTTGCCAGCACAAATTAGGTCTGTTATATCTGCATGGATAAATGCCCCTGTCTTTCCCACTATTTTACAAATTGAACCTACAAATCGTTGTAATCTTAAGTGTATTATGTGTCCTCATGGTTGTAATAAAATTTCGGAATATAAAGACTTGTCTTTTCCTATATTAAAAAAAATTATAGATGATATATATGAATATAAATACTTAAAAGGTGTTCATATACAGGGATTGGGTGAACCTTTATTATACCTTGATTTGCTAAATGCTATAGGGTTTTGTAAAGAAAAAAATTTAGAAACTTATTTTAATTCAAATCTAACCATTATGTCGGAAGAGACAGCGGAAAAACTGGTCGAACTTCAACATGATAAAATTGCTGTTTCTATTGAATCAACTGACCCAGAATTGTATTTATGGATACGACCCGGCTCTAAAAATCACTCTTTACAAAGAGTGTTAGACCATATAAAGCTTCTTGCAGAAATTAAACGAAAAAAGAATTCGCAATATCCTATTATTGCCGTCCATTCAATATTATTTAAAAGTATGATAAATCAAATACCGAAAATGGTGCGAATTTTAAAAGAAACAGGGGCTAATATGTTATGTTTTCAACATTTAATCACAATCGGTATTCCTGACGATAAAGTGCTGCCTGATGGCAAACCTATTAAAGATGAGTGTGTTCAGAACCTTTCCGTTGATGAAAAGAAGGAAATATTGCAATTAATTCGCTCATTAAATTCTACAGATTTTGAAGTTATTCCCCCACATGATTTTGATTCTTTTGATGAAGTTTTACCACCTCCTGAAGGAATACTTACATGTTTTGATTTGTGGGAAAAACCTACTATATTAGCCAATGGCGATTTTATGCCCTGTTGTTATACGCTTGGTTATCATCAATTTCTTATGGGAAATATTTATGATTCTGATTTTAAATCAATTTGGTTCAATGATAAATATAAAGACCTGCGATGGCAACATGTCTCAGGAAAACTAAACCCTGTATGTGCTAATTGCAGTCAGTTATATCAGGTAACTCATCCTTCAACTAAATTATTTTTTGAAGGGAAAATAGAAAAATTTCATTTTTACCCTAATACATTTTTAGGAACTCAAAAATATTCTTTTTATTAAAGTTTCTTTATGCATATATGCCATGTATATAAAGATATATATCCTCCCGTAGTCGGAGGAATAGAGAAATTTATTTCTCAATCTATTCAAGAACAAAAACAATGGGCAAAAATTACTGTCATTGTCTGTAGTCGAAATATCCGTTCCTATAAAGAAACAAAGGATGG
>DAOSUS010000094.1 GCA_035378955.1 Candidatus Hydrogenedens sp.
TATCGGTGTTCATTCTGACTGGCGGTGACCGTGCAGAAGGAACACCGATAACAGAACAAGCAGGTCTTGTTCTGTTATCGGTGTTCCTTCTGCACGGTCACCGCCAGTCAGAATGTAAGCCACTTTAGTCGCGATAAGCATATCGTGTTCTGATGCAAATCCGGCTTCTTTCATACCCCATACCGCTGCTTCAAATGCGGCACGAGGTGTTTCGCCCAATGCCCATAATCTTGGCGGTCGTGGAGGACGATAGCCAGCCTGTATCAGACTTAAGCATACATTCTTCGCTCTTCCTACTTGAAGTTCAAAATTCGGTTCAATTATATCCGTAGGTCTCAAATATCCTAATTCAACAACCTCTGCACCGCTGGTGCCAACCTTTGCTGTAGCAATATCTTCAAATGAACGACGAATAAATGGGAATGGGTCTGCATTTACTCCTTCCGGTATTAACTCCAGAGCCCGAACCGTCATTTCCTTCGTTCCACCACCCGCAGGAATAACTCCGACGCCGGCTTCTACCAGACCCGCATAAGTTTCACCCGCAATCACACATTTTGCAGCATGCATACAGATTTCAAGACCGCCACCGAAGGTGTAATGATGCGGTGCTATAACTACTGGCTTGGAACAATATTTCATCCGCATGTTGGCTCCCTGCAAACCACGCACCATCGCTTCAATAGCATTCCAATCCTGTTGCATAATTTGTCCCAAAATAAGAAACAGATTTGCACCGGCACTGAAATGCGGTCCTTGATTTGCAACGACCATACCTTCATACTTACCTTCTTCTAAAAGGTCTACTCCTTTGCTCAACATAGTAACAATATCTGCATCCACAGCATTCATCTTGCAATGGAACTCACAGCAGATAATCCCGTCACCGATGTCAATCAAACTGGCACTATCATTTCTATCAATCTCTTTATTGGGCTGTGCTTTGACAGATGCTAAACGAATTTCTTTCGGGTTCTTGGGTACCGGCTTGTAAGATTTCGTAGCCACATCAAAATAATAATCCACACCATTTTCTGTTTTATAGAAGGATTTTCCACCTGCTTCTTTCACTGCTTTAGCAATTGCTGGCAATTCAAATCCTTCGTCTTCCATTCGTTTGCAAACTTCTTCAAAACCTAACAAATCCCAGGTTTCAAAAATGCCTGCTTCCCACGCAAATCCCCATTTCACAGCATTATCAATATTTACAATATCATCGGAAATTTCAGGGATACGGTTCGCTGCATATTTGGCAACATTAGCAAATAACTTAAATACAAATTTAGAACCTTTATCTTCACTGAAATGCATGACCTTCAATTTTTCAGCAAGGTCTTCAATACTACGAACCGCACCTGTGCATTCAAACTTCGCTTTAATGGGGTCGCGATATTCAACGGTAGCAGGGTCAATTGCCTGAACAATCGCTTTTCCTTTTTCATCTTTCTTATCGGTCTTCTTATAGAAACCACTGCCCGTCTTATTACCCCATAATTTTTTCTCCACCATCTTCTCGACCCAATCCGGCATTTTAAAATAATCTCTGCATTCATCATTTGGGCAACCATCATACACATTTTTCACAACTTTTACAAAGGTATCCAAACCGACCAAATCCGCTGTGCGGAATGTTGCCGAACTGGCATGCCCAATAGCCGGACCTGTTAATGCGTCAATTTCTTCAATTGTTAATCCTTCCTTTGTCATCTCATGCAATATATAAGACATTGTAAAGGTCAAAATACGATTGGCAATAAAGTTCGGCGTGTCTTTTGCATAAACAATCCCTTTGCCTAATACATTCTCACCAAACCATGCCATGGTTTCAACCACTTCAGGAAGGGTATCCGGTCCCGGAATAAGTTCTAACAATCTCAAATAGCGAGGAGGATTAAAGAAGTGAGTCCCCATGAAATGCTGGCTCATCTCTTTGGGCATATCCTTCGCCATTGCACGAATCGGAATACCACTTGTATTGGATGTGACAATGCTTCCCGGCTTACGATGTTGAGCCACCTGGGCATATACCTGCTTTTTAATGTCCAGGTTTTCCATCACTACTTCAATAATCAAGTCGCAATCTGCTATCTTGTGCATATCATCCTCAAAGTTACCTGTCTCTATCATATTGAGATAACTTTTGCTGTAAAGAGGAGACGGCTTCGCTTTCAGCAGATTTGCTTTGTTACCCTCGACCAGCGCATTTCTTTTTTTAGGATTCTTCTTCTCATCCTCAGAGAGGTTCGGAGTTACTATATCCAGCATAAGGCTGGGAACTCCACAGTTGGCAAGGTGAGCTGCGATAGCCGCACCCATAACGCCAGAGCCTAAAACCGCTGCTTTTCGAATTTCCCTCATGGATTTTTTACTCCTATCACTAGGTTTAATGTTTAAATTTTACGGAACATATATACTTACCGTTCGTTATACAACATTTATAATACTATCTGCAAATCAAAATTGCAAATTTTTTTCCCTATCCTAAGAAATACCTTCTATTTTTAGTTTTATTGATTTATATCAATCAACTTTTAGTAATTTTATAATAATGAAATTAAACTTTTTAAATATCTTATCAAAAAAATAGGCTCTATAAAAATATAGAGCCTAAAAAAATTTTCTCTTGATTTTAGTTATTCTTTTTCCCAACCATATTCAACACGAGGCATGGGCTTGCCTTCCCTCTGCAGATAACGCAATTCCTTATAACTTATTAGTTCTATTCCAAGTGATTTGATGTATTCTCGTGTTTCTGGTTTGCAGAAGAAGTCTGTATCCGCAGTTCTACGAGCGGCAGAACCTGTTGTTGCTTTCATCTCCGGTGTTAATTCACCACAATGAATATAAATTTCTGATACCTTTCCTGCGGGGATTTGTGCTAATCGTTCCTTCCACCAACTTTCCGTAGCTTCGATAGTTGGTGGATCATCCATATAAAGTTCATCAGGATGTAGAACCCCTAACTCATCTGCTTTATCTATCAGGTATTCGCCACCGTATTTTTTCATTAATTCACGACCTGCCATACGACAGGGGAGATTGTAATCTTTTGCTATTTTGATATATATCTCATGGTATCCGGGGGCATATTGCATAGTTCCCATGTGTGAGTCTATATGTGTTACATCAATTCCCGCTGCCAATGCTTTGTCTATTTGAGCACGAACTTCTTTTTCGGCTTCTTCAGGTTTCGCATTTAAATAAACAAAAGGCACATCGGCATAGAAATAACCCAATTCATCGCATAAACTGGGAACTGCTGTTCTCCCTAATACAGGACCCCATTTATATTTGCCCCATTCACTGGTTAATGTCGTATGCACCCCTATACTTGCTTTTGGATTTTCTTTTATTAAACTTACGGCTTCTGGAAACCATGGACAAGGAACCATCACTGTGGATGATGTAACGCCACCTACTCTCAAAGCACGAATGGTTGCCATATTGGTTGCATGATTCATGCCAAAATCATCTGCATTAATAATCAACACTTTTGTATTCGGTGGAAATCCCAACCGTTCTACCAAAGGGACTGTTTTCGGTTTGTCTTGAGCAAAAACTGAAACAGCCATAGCAAAACATGTAATAAACATCGAAATAAACAAAACTTTGTTTCCCATAAAAATACTCCTTAGTATTATGTTGAAATAGTTTGGGTTATACTTTCGTTAAAATTATAATTAGATATTTGACTTCTCCGAACACTATTTTGTTTTAATTTTTTATTCTCTGAAAAATAGAATATCATAATTATATAAAATTGGTTGAACAAAAGGATATATTATGACGAAAAGAACTATTTGTATTATCTCCCTCTCTGCCTTTCTTCTTTTCATTACAACAAACTCATGGGGCCAATGGCAGAAGATAACTCAAGGACCTAAAATAAATTACATAGCCTTTTCCGAATATGAAAGTATAAAGCCAGAACTCCCTGTTAAGATAGCCTTACAATTTCAGTTAGAATCGGAATGGCACATCAATAGTAATAAACCTCGGGATGAATTCCTGATACCTACGGAACTTACATTTGAAGAAAATCCTTTCGTCCAGATAAAAAAAATTATTTATCCTCCTTCTAAGGAAGTAAAATTATCCTTTTCAGATGAACCTTTATCGGTTTTTGAAAATGACTTTTTTATCGGTATTGAACTTATCGTTTTATCGAATATTCAAAATCGCAATTCTATAGAATTAACGGGGTCTTTGAAATATCAACCCTGCAATGACCGACAATGCCTCCCCCCTTCTTCCATCCCCATTAAGATAACTTTGAATATCAGTAATAGTCCTATTCAAGCAAATGACGAGATACAACAAAAAATAAAAACAATCCAGTGGGACAAATCGGAATCACTTATTGAAACAAAAGCAATCCCAAAAGAAAAAGTCTCTAATATTACACCACCAACACAAATAAATACAGCGGTTATTACAGATAAAAATTGGGAAGAACTTATAAAAGATTTTCGTATCGTATCCCGATTGGATGGTTATGCGAATCGAGATGAATTTATTCGACTTATAGAATCTGCAGAACAAGAAAGTAGGACTACTGTTTCAAAGAAAATTAGCCGCAATATTATTTCTCTGCTTTTTATTATTCTCATAGGTGGACTTGCATTAAACCTTACGCCCTGCGTTCTTCCTGTCATTCCATTAAATCTGGCAATTATTGGCGCCGGGGCACGGGCGGGTTCACGCATACGCGGTTTCTTATTAGGTTTAGCTTATGGATTGGGCATCTCCCTTGTCTACGGCGGATTGGGAATTGCAGTTGTTCTGGGTATCTCCAAAACATTTGGAGCCATCAATTCAACCTATTGGTTCAATGGTTTTATAACCTTGCTTTTCCTCATATTAGCATTAGCCATGTTTGACTTTATTAACATTGATTTTTCTCGATTCCAATCTTATATCGGTGTTCGCAGAAATACACAAGGAAGTTTCTTTGTTGCTTTATTTATGGGTGGAGTATCTGCCTTATTAGCAGGTGCCTGTGTGGCTCCGGTGGTCATATCCACTATATTACAAGCTCAGGATTTATACAGTCAGGGTTATTCTTCCGCTCTCTTCCTGCCTTTGTTATTAGGCGTGGGAATGGCTTTGCCCTGGCCTATATTAGGTGCTGGTATGACCCTTCTGCCCAAACCCGGTAAATGGATGGAATATGTAAAATACGCCTTTGGTGTATTCTTACTCTGTCTCGCGGCTTATTACGGGTATACTACCTATACATTACTAAATACCAGAAATATCTCAATGGAGCAAATCACAGAAGGTTGGCATACCTCATTAACAGAAGGATTCAACGAAGCAAAAACGCAAAACAAACCTGTTATCATTGACTTTTGGGCGACATGGTGTAAAAATTGTCTTGTTATGAATAAAACAGTTTTACATGATGAAACCGTCCAACAGAAACTCAATGATTTCGTCCGAATTAAATATCAGGCTGAAAATCCAAATGAAACAGAGACCCGAAAAGTTCTCGACCATTTCGAAGTTTTAGGATTACCTACTTTTATTCTATTAAAACCAAAAGAAAATTAATTTATGAAGGCTATTTTTTATCAACTACTAATTGAACATTTTTTTACAATAATCGGTTTTTTATTTGCCGTTTTCCTCATTCTCAAAATCATCAGTGAACATCGCCGACCCGGAGGCGCTATATCCTGGGTCATCGCTATTATTTTTGCCCCTTATATCGGCGTTCCTCTTTATTTCATACTCGGAAGCAGAAAAATAGCAAAAAAGATAAACAGGAAAGAACCCCTTTACTCTACAAGCACAGCAAAACCTGAACAACCTATAAAAAATCCCATTGAACGCATCCTTTTATCCTCAGGTATGCCACCCATACGCCGTATCCATTCAGTCTCCTTCTCATTCGATGGTATTGAAGCCTATAACAAACTAATTGAAATCATAAAAGAAGCCAAAGAATACATCTACTGCACTACTTTCATTTTAGGGAAAGATAAAACGGGATTAAGTATCATAAACACATTAGCGGAAAAAGGAAAACAAGGCGTTCGTGTCCATTTGCTATTAGACAGTCTCGGTTGTCTAACCATTACAAAAAAAATACTGGAACCACTTATACAAGCCGGAGGCGAAGTAGCTTTCTTCCTACCTGTTCTCCCCTTACGCAGGAAATGGTCAGCAAACCTTCGCAATCACAGAAAAATTGTCATCGTAGATGGAAATATAGCCATGGTAGGAGGGATGAATCTCTCCGACAATTTTATGGGACCTACTCCCTCATCCAATCGCTTTTTAGACAATGCCGTTTTCCTACAGGGAGAAGCCCTATACGACATAGAGCAGGTATTCCGTAGTGATTGGTATTTCACCACAGAAAAAGAGCTGCCTGAACCCAAAATTTCCTTATTCACATCAGAAACGAAACCTCTCCCCAGTCTTGTCCAGGTAGTAGCCAGCGGTCCCGATGTCCCTGAAGACACACTACACGACGCTATACTAACCGCTTGCATGGAAGCCCGAGAACGCATCTGGATTGTAACACCTTACTTCGTGCCTGACGACCCTATCCTGAAACTACTTAATCTCCAGGCACGCGCAGGTGTAGATGTCTCTGTCATCCTACCCAAACATTCAAACCACAGATTGGCTGATTTCGCACGCGGTCCCGCCCTACGCGAACTAATAAATAGCGGAGCACATATCTGGTTTTACGAAAAAGGAATGGTTCACTCCAAACTTCTCATATTCGACCGTTTCCTTGCCGTAACAGGCTCGCCCAACCTCGACATACGCAGCATGTACCTAAACTTCGAAATTGCCCTATTCCACTATTCCCCCAACGAAATTGATGCCATTGCCGGCTGGATATACCAACTCATGAACAACTCCCGATTCATCGCCGAGCTCCCCGCCAATTTCTTACAAGCCCACCTCGAAAACTTAAGCCTCCTCATCGCCCCCCTCATTTAAAACTTTAAATCACCTATAAAAACGGATAAAATATTACTTTACAAAAGAATACCAAAAAAAGGATGGCTCCTATGGAAAATGAAAAAATTTTTAGTTTCGACATTGGCACAGGTAGTTTAGGCACCTGCATTCGTAAAGGGAATGAAATTGAATTATTAGATGTAGAAACCCTCCCCAGTGATTTTGCCACAGTAAAAGAAGCACGCGAACGAAGAAGACAAATCCGAACACGAATTGCACATAAGAAAAGAGAAGAATGGTGGAAAGAACACGCACAAAAAGCAGGTATTAAAGTGTTAGAAACAGGTCATCTGAATGAAAAGGGAGAATATATTAAACCCGATCCTCGATTAACTCGAGAATTTCAAAAAAAAGGAGACCCAACTATCTATAACTCCCTTTTACTTCGCATCGCTCTTCTTCATGGCGAAAAATTAGAAGGGTGGCAAATCTATAAAGCCATCTGGTCTGCCATTCAACGAAGAGGATACGACATCAACCTTCCCTGGAAATCAAAAATAAAAGAGGCTAAAGAAGAAGATAACGAAGAGCAACAATCCGACAAAAAAAGAAAGAAAAGAGAAAAGAAGGCAAATGACAAAAAAAATGATGAAAAAGAGATTGAAGAAGCAGTCCAAAAATATAAAGAGGAAATGAAGAAATGCTTTGGAGAAAAACAAGAATTTTATTATCCCTCATTTTTTGATGCTTTTAGATTGGGAATATGGGACCCCGATGATCCTGAAAACTACTCAAAAACAATTGATGAAAATGCAAAACCCATCCGAAACAAGTATGGAGAAATTTCAACTATTGCTCCCGCAGAAATGGTGGATAAAGAACTAAAACAACTTCTCGTTCAGGCAGGGAAACAATACCCCTATATTGAAAAAAATTTAAATTATATCCTCTATGGACCTACTGGTTGTAAATATGGCGCCTATCTTTTAAAGGATTACCGTAAATATATGGGTAGGGATATAGAATGGCAAGGACTACTATCCCAAAAGACACCCCGTTTTGATAACCGCATCGTGTATAAATGCCGACTAATACCCAGACTTAATGTATGCAAACGAAAAGACCCATTATGTAAAGAAATAACATTCCTGATGAAACTAAAAAACTTCCGATATGTAGAAGCAGAAACCGGCGTAGAAAAATCTCTCACGCCAAAAGAAATTTCAGAACTTTTCGAAGAGCATAAAAATAATTTTAAAATTACGGAATCCAAATTAAAAAAATATCTTCAAAAAAAATTAAATGGTATTGTTCATCCTTCCTTCAAAACCATCGAAGCCCCAAAAGAAAAAGGAAGAGCCAGTTTTTGTAGACCCGCTATGAAAATTATTAAAGATATTATTCTATCCGGCAAATCACCACATGAGTTATATCAAGAATATATTTCAAACAACCAAAATACAGACCCTAAAAAGGGACTTATCAACGAAGATTATAAATTCTTATTAGCAATGCCTGATTCATGGGACAAATTCCATATCCCTGACACCCGAGAAGAAGAAGCACAACTCAATGAAGAAGAAAGAATAAAAAAGATCCATGAAATTTTCTCCAAAATTTCTAATCCCGTAGTAAGACACCGTCTTTTACTTTTCTACCAAAAATTACAAAAAATCAAAGAAAAGTTCGACGAACCCGACAAAATTGTGCTGGAGTTTGCAAGAGTCCCTGAAAATACTATCGCTGGTAAAAAGAAAAAAGAACAAATAATGAAACAACAAAAAGAAAATGAAAAAATAAATAAACAAGTAAGAGATAAACTAAATGACCTAAAAGAACAAGGTGTCCAAATTGAAGGGAAAAAGGCATTCCTTAAATTAAAATTATGGATGGATCAAGGGGGTAAAGATATATATCAGCATGCAAGAGACCCCTACTCTGAAACTAATATTCCCGCCACAGAAATAAACAATTGCGAGATTGACCATATCGTTCCACGAGAAAAAGGAGGACCCGATGCTTACTACAACCTTGTGTTAACATCAAGAGCCAATAATCAAGCAAAAGGGAAACAAACACCCTACGAATGGTTAGGAAAAGACATTACACAATGGAATAAATTTATTGATTATATAAGTAGTTTTAACAAGTCAGAAAAAAACAAAGGAGACAAAAAAACAGACAAATTTGGTTTACCAAAGAAGAAAATAAGATTACTCATTTCTGATAATCCTGAAGAGCTATTAGAAAAATATACTCATTTGGCAGAAACCGCTTATATTTCCAGACTCGCCCAAAAAATATGTCATCTATTTTTTGGATGGGAACAATTAACAAAAGGTTCCGAACGAAAAGTATTCGTAGTCACGGGAAATTTTACCTCCCGAATTCGAAATATTTTTGAATTAAATCAGATTTTAGAGGGAGAAGAAACAAACGAAGAGGATTCAAATAGCGAAACTAATGATCAAGACGAAAGCACCGATTCAAAACAAAACAAGAAAAAGAAAAATCGTGATAATCCAAGACACCATGCTTTAGACTCTCTTATAATATCAATCACACCCGAAATTAAATTTAACCCTGAAAAGGGTAAAGATGAATATCCCACCTGGTTCAATAAAGACTTTTGCATAGAAAAATTAGAAAAATGTTTGCCCCTTAAAATTCGTTTCGTTAAACCAAAACTTGCCGAAACTATCTACGGATTAAGAAAATACATAGATGATAATGGAAAGATTACAAATGATTATGTTTTCGTAACAAGATTTGGAACAGGAACCAATTTTGATGATTACAAAAAAATAGATATTGCAAGAAAACATGTAAAAGACATATATAGTTACAACATTCGAAAAGACCTTGAAGAAGAATTAGCAAAAAATCCTACGAAAGAAGAATGGGAGATATTTTTACACAACTACCGTGCTGGTGGAAAACCCAAAAAACTATTACTTATTGAAGGCAAAAAAATTAAATCTGAAGATGTAGAAAAGTTCTTGAAAGGTGAAATAAATAATTTGGGCGAATTCATTAAAGGAAAAATGCCAGGACAATATTTGAAACAAAAAAAGGAATCACATGGCTATTTCGTTGTTAAAAATAATAAAGGAAAGTGGGAACGCATACCTATCTATGTATTCGAATCCCCCTATAAAAAGAAAAAAGAAATTATTTCAAAATTCGGAAACTCCAATATAATATTTTTAAAAACAGGAATATTAGTTAAACTAAATGAAAATATTTATGTAAAAGAAAAAGAAAGATTAAAGAAAGGATATTATTATATAAACACCATTAGAGATGATAACTTCTGTCAATTAACATCTATTGACGGCAAAACAAGTGATGTAATCAGTATAAATATATTATTAGAACAAGGTAAATTAGAAATAATTCAGCAACTATTATAAATGTCTTATCATATTATTCATATACTCCAGCATAATAGTTATTTATCAGTTGACCATGGTTTCTTAGTGTTAAAAACCAAAGAACAAGAGAGGCGAGCATTATTATCGGAAATCCTGATTGTCGTTGTAGCAGCAAAAGGAGTAAGTTTTTCTGGAAATGCTTTGTCTGAAATTATTAAAAATGGAGGCGTAATTCTACATTGTGACGAACATTATAAACCCATTGGGAAAACAATCGGTTTGCCTTCTGTAATCCACTCACAGGTTTTCAAACGGCAGGTGGAAAGAGATAATACATTCAACAATAAAGTGTGGTTAAAAATCATTCAAGCAAAAATTATAAATCAGGCAGAAACCCTGGATATTATCGGTGCTTATCATAAATTGTGGGAATATATTAATGAGAAAAACTGGGATGAAGGTAATGCCGCACGACATTACTGGAAATATTATTTTATGCAATTTGGAAAATTAGCACCTGCGGGCAGGGAACACTTCGGAGCAGAACATCCAATAAATCAAATGCTAAATTATGCTTATGCCGTATTAGGTGCTTTATGTCATCGTTCTATACTTGCTCACGGCTTAAACCCCTGTTTAGGTATCCATCATAAATATCGTTTTAAGTCTGAACCTTTACTATATGACTTGATAGAACCCCTCCGTCCTTTTTGTGATTTAATCCTATTTTTAGCATTCCAAAAAGATATAGATATTACTATGTCAAACTTTGCTAAAGAAATAGCAAAAAATTTAGCCACTATTAAAATCAGGGTTCACGGTAAAAACATAAAATTCATTCATGCCATTGACCAATATATTTCCTCAGTAGCCCAATGTTTTAATACCGGCTATATCAAATTATTAACCATACCTGAAATTCAAGATTTACAATGCTAAAGAAAAACAAGGGACATAAAAAAAAGGAGGCAAGTAAATATCGTATGGGATGGTTACTCGTTATGTTCGATTTGCCCACCGATACCGCAGAAGAAAGACGAAGCGCGAGCCGTTTCCGTGCAGATTTATTAAGAGATGGATACCTTATGATTCAATATTCTGTTTACGCTCGTCCTGCGGTAACATTAGATACAAAGGAAAGATGTATTTCGTATCTCCGAAAAATAAATCCATCAACAGGCGACATCCGTTGTTTCTTTATAACGGATATTCAATGGAAACAAATGATATTTATATGTGATAAAACACGCCCATCAAAACGACGAATTGACAACCAACCCCATATCGGCGAACAATTACAATTCTGGTAATCTGTTAAGGAGAGGATATACCGAGAC
>DAOSUS010000095.1 GCA_035378955.1 Candidatus Hydrogenedens sp.
GTTTTGTTTAAAAATATATTTGTTATCAAAAAGAACAAACCTAATAGAAATACACTTAAAACGATAGGGAAACGGGGCATATATTTTAGAGGTATATAATGTTGTCTTTCTCCTTCTACAACTTTGTTTTCGGTAATTTCTTGAGGGCTCCAGAATAAAATGGCTTTTTTGCAGGTGAGTAAAAATGTCCGCCATGGATGATGAATAATATAGTCTATAGCCATTTTGGCAAAGATATTCGATGCTTCGGAATGTGAAACTTCTCTCCCTAAATATTTTCCTAAACCTTTTACCACATTGTCATAATGCCATACAGACCAGTTTCCGGTTCCTTCTAATTCTTGCAGATAAGGTAGCCAGGGGGTTACTCCATCGGCATCTTCGCTGTTCCCTATCAACAAATTTTCACCAAAATAAGTAGAGATGGGCACAAATTCACCTGATACAAGATAATTTCGAACTGTTACAGGAAGTATTACGGTAAAAGTGGCAATTATTAAAAAGATGATATGCAGTAAACTCTTAATGGATTTTTTCTGTTTATAAAAAAAGAACAAAATCCATAATGACAAAAATGGAATAAATAATAGGATATTGGGTCTCATAATGGCGTATATACCGATGAGTAATCCTGAGAAAAAGGAATAAAGAATAAAGTCTTTAGTAACAGCATAGTAAATAAGAAGCAATATGCAAGGAACAAGAAATATGAATAGGGCAGGGTCATTTACTTCTCCCTCGTAATAAATAAAAGCCCAGTAAGTCGCTACAAGGAAAGATGCACATAAGCCTGCAATTCTATTAAATACAATTTTGGATAAGGAATATATTAGAAGAATATGAACAAGTCCCAAAAAGAGATGAATTAATCGTGGCGCCAGATAGGAACCATCAAAAAGCCAATATACAATCATAAGGAAATAGGGATAACCAGGAGGACGATAATAAGGTGTGGTCGGAATATGTGGGTCAGAAACTCCCTCCCGAACCGTCCAATCCCCTGATAGCATTGCTCTTGCCTGATAATCCTGTACATCCAGGTCCTGTCGAAGGGCAATGAAGTCCGGAGCATCTATTAACTGCCAAAGATAGATAAGTCGAAGACAGAATGCAAATAGAATTATCCAAGCAAGAATTACCCAATCTTTATTTTTTCTGTTTTCGTTATCCATATTTTTCTATTTGGTTAATTGTTTTTATTTTTATTTATCTCATTAAGTTTATCTAGGGCATCTGTGTATTTAGGGTCAGTTTCTAAAACTTTTTTATACCAATATTCTGCCTCTTCAAGTTTATTCATTTCTTTAAATGCATTTCCAAGATTAAACATGGCATCTGTAAATTGAGGGTCGTTTTCTAAAGCCTTTTTTAGATATTCTATCGCTTTTTCATATTGTTTTTTTTGTATATGTAAATAACCAAGATTATTAAAAATAAGGGCATTGTTGGGATTTAAGGAGAGAGATTTTATCAGGGATATTTCTGCTGAGGAATATTCGCCCTTTTGTATATACGCATTTCCCAGATGGAACCATCCCATCCAGGAATTAGGTTCTAATTCAGTTGCTTTTACAAAACAGCCTTTTGCCATATCTAACTGATTCTGATAATACAGATATATTCTTCCAAGATTAATCCATGCTAAAGTATATATAGGAGATAATTCACATGCTTTACTGTAATATTTCTCTGCAAGTTCGAATTTTCCTTGTAACTCCATAATATAACCTAAATTATTATTTGCCATGGCATAATCGGGATTTGTTTCTAAAGATTTTAAACAATAATTTTCTGCCTCTTTTAATTCATTACGATTGAGGGAAATTATACCAAGAAAGGTATAGACTTCTGAATATGCAGGATTTTTTGAGATAGCTTTATTGGCATAGTAAATTGCGTCTTTTTCGTTCTGCGATTTATAAGAAACGATTGCTTTGTGATAGAACCATCGAGCCATATCAGGCTCATATTTTACAGGTATCATATACACAATAGTAAAACACAGCAAACAAAGGATAATTTCTTTTACTCTGTTTGATTTATTTTGATTTTCAGCATCATTAAGAAATAAAACAAAACCAATTCCTCCTATAATGCATAATGGCGGAATAATAGGAATTCGGTATCGTTCTGAAATGAAAAAAGGAATAACTGAAAAAGAATAAACAAAACTCCATACAAGGGTAAATAATATAAATGTCTTAAATTCTTTAGTTAATATGTTTCTTTGCTTGATAAATAAAATCAAAGAGAAAAGAGATATGCCTACCAATAAAGGAAATCCAGGTAATAAACGAAGAAATGATGATTCTCTGTCGTAGTAAATGACTTTCCCATCAGAAACAATAGCAGGACTCCAAAATAGCAGAAATTTTCGGATAGTCAGTTTAATTGCGGAAATAGGTTCCTGTTTCCAGTATTCAAAAGCCTTTTTATAAAAAAATTGGGAAGCTTCTTTGAATGAGTAATCTCGCCCTTCTTGCTTAATACCGAGTCCTTTTACTAATAAACGATAATTGAAACAATCCCAGTTATCAATTCCGCACAAATGGATTATATCTGGAACTGTAGGGCTATCCCCTGTTGATTGTGTGTTATTTCCGATATATGTGTTTATCCCCCCGAAACAAGAAATCAAAAAAAATTCTTTACTGACTATATAATTTCGGATTAAAACAGGAGATATGGTTATAAATACAGATGTAGTGAAGAGAGTGCCGTGGACAAAAAATTGTTTTAGGTTTTGTTTCCCTGATATATAAAATATAACCCCTATATACATGGGCAATAATAAAAGTCCATTGGGCCTAAAAAGAGCGATAATTCCTAATAAGAATCCTGAAAAGGTTATAAATTTTACTGTTTTTGTTTGCAAGTAGCGTAAAGAAGTAAATAAAAGAATTATTGTAAGGGAGATTACCCAAACAGGGTAGTTTATTTCTCCTTCAAAATAAACAGATTCCCAGAGAATGGCTATTAAAAATGCTGATACCAAACCTGCTTTTTTGTTTTCAAAAATCCTTGAAACAAGGTAATACATTAAGTAGACATTTATAGTTCCCAGAAAGAATTGTATTAATCGTGGAGAATTATAATTGTCTCCGAAAAGGAAGTAAATAAAAGCCAGAAGAAAAGGATATCCTGGAGGCCTTCCATAGGGAGTATTTTCTATCATAGGGTCATCTCCCGTTGGAGATGGATAATTCCCTTTATATAGTATTTTATGTGACCAGTAATCGTTAAATTGAGGGTCTACAATTAAGTGGGAGAATTCGGGTTGCTTGGAAATATGATAAAAGTAAACAACTCGTATAATAAGTGCTAAAAGAATTATTAAAAGAAGAAATATTGTTTCTTTTTTTTTCATACTTTATGATTTGTTTTTCAAAATGGGATGTTGTTTCGATGTCATTTCTATTTTGGAATGCGTTCCATTCGATTTTTCTGAGGTTTAATCATTCCATATTCATGCAGTTTGTTTCGGAGTGTTCGAACACTAATACCTAATATTTCTGCTGCTTTCGTTTTATTACCTCCACAATGTTCCAATGTTTTTAAAATAATATTTTTTTCTATTTCTGCTAATGTAATACCTGGTTCCACCTGAGAGATGTTATGTTCGGAACGGTTCTTTATCTTAAGAAACTCGAAATCTTCCAAACATAAACTTTTTTTGTCGCCCGCAAGAACAACAGCACGTTCTATGATATTTTGCAATTCGCGAACATTTCCAGGCCAGTCATATTCCATAAAATGCTCCATAGCCTTTTTACTAATAGTATCAACATTTCTTCCATTCTCTTTAGAAAACCGTTTTAGGAAGTAATTTGCCAATTCAGGAATATCTTCTTTTCTTTCACGAAGTGGTGGAACATAAATCGTAATAACATTTAAGCGGTAAAATAAATCCTGGCGAAAGGAATGTTTTTCAATGGCGTCTTCAAGATTTCGGTTAGAGGTAGCAATAATACGAACATCTACGGATATAGTTTCTGTTCCACCCACCCGTTCTATTTCTCGTTCCTGTAATGCCCGAAGTAATTTGGGTTGAAGGTCTATATGAATTTCACTTATTTCATCCAGCAACAATGACCCTCCATGAGCAAGTTCAAAGCGACCAATCTTTTTTTCATACGCTCCGGTAAAAGCACCTCGTTCATGTCCAAACAATTCACTTTCAAGAATCCCAGAAGAAAGCGCGGCACAATTCACTTTTATAAAAGGCTTATCCCTTCGAGGACTTAATAGGTGAATGGTTCGTGCCACTAATTCTTTCCCTACGCCTGTTTCACCACGAATAAGTACGGTAGAACGAGAATCAGCAATTTTATTTATTTTTTCATGCAGTTCTTGCATAATTTTGCTTTTCCCGATAATTTCAGGAGGTCCCAGGTATGCATTAAGTTCTGAACGAAGATACTTATTTTCTGCATTCATTTTGACTTTGTCCAGAGCCCGTTTTACTGCAATCTCAATAGCCTCTGGGGTAAATGGCTTTACAAGATAATCCATGGCACCTGCTTTTAATGTTTCAATGGCTGTATCTATTGTTGCGTAGGCAGTCATTATAATTACAGGTGTTTCGGGAGAAACCTTTACACTTGCTTGTAATACCTCCAATCCATCAACAGGTTCCATTTTTAAATCCGTTATTATCAAATCAAAAGGCTGCGTTTTAATCAGTTCAACCCCTTCTGCTCCACTTCCAGAACTTACCACACGGTACCCAGCACGGGTCATGGCTTCCTCAATAAATTCACGCATGAGAGACTCATCATCAATTACAAGAACTTTCGCTTTCGGCATATTTTATCCCTTATTTACTATTTAATTTCTTTTTATATAGGTAACCATATTGTAATTGTAGTTCCTTCACCCACAGTACTTTCCGCTTTAATTTGCCCACCATGTGCGTCCACAATTTTAGCACACAAGGCTAATCCCAAACCCGTTCCCCTTTCTTTTGTTGAAAAAAACGGAGAAAAAATCTTTGGTAGTATTTCAGGTTTTATTCCACAGCCATTGTCTTTTATTTCTATTCGCACATATTTATTTTCTATTTCACCTTTTATCTTAATTAGACCCTGATTGCTTATACTCTGAACAGCATTTACAACAATGTTCGAAATGACCTGTTTCATGCGAGTAAAATCCAGGTTGGCTTTTATCTCAGGAGGACATTCCACCAGAATGGATATATTTTTTTTATCATAGGATAAGAATTCTAAACTGGAGTGAATTAATTCACATAAAGGTCTTGGTTCCTGTTTCAAATCTATGGGACGGGCATATTCCAATAAGTCATTAATAGTATGTTCTAATATTTGGATTCCCTGCATTATTTTTTTTACAAATCTTTGTCGTGGGTCATCTTCAGGTAAATCCTGTGCTAAAAAGGAAGCAAATCCTCGTATCCCTCCTAACGGGTTTCGTATTTCATGGGCAATGGTAGCGGACATTTCTCCTATTAAGGCTAATCTTTCTTTGTGTTGGATATGTGCCTTCAGTTCGAGAATTTCACTTAAATCTTGAAATACTTTAACTTTCCCTATCGCATTTCCTTGGGAATCTGTTATTAAAGAGTTCCGTTCTGCGATAGGGATAAGCCTGCCTGTCTTAGAACAAAGTTGGTAAGTATTTTTATTGTTTTCTTCAATAGAAAAGGGACGATTAAATACCTCGGAGAAATATTTCCCTAAAACTTCAGAAGATTCATACCCCGAGATAATAGAAGCGGAACGGTTAAAACGATTTATTTTATCATCTAAGTCTACTGCAATAACACCATCCGATATGGATTCAAGGAGATTACTTAAATATTCTGATGTCATTGCTAATTCATGATTTTTAAGTTCTAATTCATGATTTAGTTCTGAAATTCGTTTTTGTAGTAAAGAATAAGCCTGTTCCCAGGATTGACTTGTTTTATTAAATTCTTCTAATGCTTTTGTAAGGTTCTCTAAATCTCCCTGAGAAATAGAAACCATTTTTTCTGTGGATTTAGACATCATAATCTACATTTTCCGATAAGTTTTTTCCCTGCAGATTGTATTTCTCAAAGCGATTTTTTAAGGGGAAGAAATTGCCCATTTCTTTTTGAAGATTTTCTTTTTGTTTTAATACTATTTGATATATTTCCTCATTGATTTTTATCAATGTCTGGATAAGTTCTTTTATTATCTGGATAATTTCTTGATTGTGTTGTTCTCGTAATATATCAGGAGACATTTCTTTCCTTAAAATATCATATTCCTGTATCAAAACATTTAGTTGTTCGGTTTGTTTTTGATGCTTTTTTATTTCTTTTTCTAATTCTTCATCTATGTTATTTTTTTCTAATGAGGATTTTAGATGTTCAGCGGATTTAATTTGCGATTTTAACCATGCCTGTTGTCTTTGTGACCAATATATAAAATTTTGAGATTGATTTCTATTAGCGGATGACATCTCTATTCTTTCTTATTTTCTTGCAATCATTTCAAGTTTGATTTGTTCTGCTTTTACCTGGGCTAAGGATGTTAAAGACGAATTAGATTGTATCAACTCATCCAGTATTTTTATAGCATCTTCTAATAAGGACTTTTGGGCAAGGATATTTGCACTCTGATATTTAGCCCAATCTGTATGAAACCGTTTCCCCTGCAACGGTTCCTCATTTTTTTGGGAAATCTGGATGGCTGTATTATAAGCCTGTAAAGCCGATTCCCATTCTTGCTTTTCAAACATATAATTGCCCCACAAAATCTCTCCATCTATAAAATCTGGAATTGATTCTTTTTGTGTATCCAGTTCATTTTCCCAGTCCTGAATAACCCGCCTTGCTGAAGTTGTTCGTTCCGTATTGATGTATGTTTCTAATAAATGATAACTTATATCCGATGTTCTGGATTCAGGATATTGGTAATATACCTGTTCTAAAAGAGCTAATCCTTCTGATGGGAGTTTCGTTAATAATTTTTGTGACAGTGAATAAAGAAACTTTGCTGCTTTTTCTCTATTAACAGAAGATAAATCTATAGATGAGAGATTGGAATAAACCATATCTGTATTGTCATTATTAATTAAAATTAGGGCGGATTCTATTTTTTCGTCCGGATTATCTGCTTTTTGGAACCACTCTTTTGCAATTTCAGCAGAGGCTTCTTTTAAACCAAGTTCCAAATACATTGCCGATAATTCTTGTAATATGCTTTTATATTCTGTTTCCGTAGGGGGAGTTAATTTTTTCAAATCCTCCAACAAAGAAACAGCGGAAGAAAATTTTCCTAATTTATATAAACATTTTGCCCTTTCAATTGTTCCTTTTAATGCCTCTTTAGTTCCATAATAGCGTTCTTTTAACTCTTCAAATGCTTTTATTGCCTCTTCAAGTTGAGAATTTATCATCAATAGTTGCCCTGCTTTTAATAAATAAGATGGATTGGTTCCCCCGTTTTTTTCTGCTTCAAGATAAGCGATGGCAGAAGCATAAGAATTGCCCTGTAATGCTAAAAAGTCTGCTTTATTTGCTAAAACATCAGGATGATTCGGATATAAGAGACTTGCTTCGTTTGCCGTTTGAAATGCTTTTTCCTTGTCTCCTAACGAATAGTATATCTGGCTTAATTCAACCCATGCATAAGGGTGAACTTTAGAATCAGGGAAGAAAACTAATAAGTCCTGCAAAGCCGTTTTGGCTTCCTCTAACCTGCCGAGTTCCTTATATGTTTTTGCTAACAATAAATAGGCTTCATCATTATATTGGAACTGACGAATATGATTTAATTTTGTCTCTAACTGAATTAATGCTTGCTCATATCTACCCTGTTTGTATGCCATCTCAGATATGCGAAGTATGGCCCGAGCTCCTATTTCTGTATCGGGTGCTGTATCCGCAATTCGGATGTATAGCGTTCGAGCATCTTCCAATAATCCTGTTAAACGATATACTTCTGCCAGATTAAATCTAGCTTCTAATGCATAAGAGGAAGAAGGGAACTCTTTTATTAATTGTTGTCCCCACTGAGCTGATTTAACGGTATTATTCATTTGCAATTCAAGACGATTTAATGCAAACAAAGCCTCATCTCGTTCTTCAAATTGCGGGTAAGATTGAACGATTCGTTCGTATGCTTCTATAGCAGGGTATGGAAAATTATCCGCCTCATGAAGTTTCCCTTTCCAGAGGAATACATAAGGGGCCATTGGATGATTGGGATTTTCTTTGGTTACGGTTTCCATATCATCAATTAATTTTTGGAATTCTTTTGTTCCTGGACTAATTCTTCCTGAAAGATATTTCGCCTTAATGAGAAGAAATTGAGCATCTGCCTTATCCGGAGAATCCTGCGGATTGTTTTTCAAAGCCCTTTCCAATACATAGATTGCGTTTAAATATTGTTTATCATCAAGGAGTATCTTTGCATATTCTTTCGCTGTGGCAAGGTCTTTTGTGTATGTTGGTGGTATTTCCTCTGAGGGAATTATACGATTCTTCATAAGATAAATATATGTCCATGTGCCACTAATCAATCCCAAGAATAAACTGATGGCAATAGGAATAAAAAATTTTTTTAAATCAATTTTCTTTTTAGAAACAGGTTTTATAGTAGGTTGAGCCATTCCTTTGCTGGTAATCTGTTCTAATATTTCCTGTTTCTTCTTTTGTCTTTCTTTATCCTCTTTTCGTGCTAATTCAATTAATTCCTCAATTTCATCTTGACTGAGTAATGAAACTTCATTATCTTGCTTTTTAGGAGGGGTGACTACTTTTTGTGCCAAATCAGGAGGAATTTCTGTGGGTTGAGTATCTGTTGGAGATGTTGATGACTCTTGTTTAGCATTTTGAAAAAGAGAATCTATAAAGGATTGGTCTAATACTTCATCAGCCCCTTTCTCTTGGTTAGATGCTGAAGAATTTACAGTATTTTCAGGGGAAGTCTGAGGATTAATTTCTTTATTTTTCTCTTCACCATTCATAGAATGAAACTATATGTTTTCTCCTGTAGTTTGTTATTAAACAACAGTACAAAGATATTATACAAAAACAGAGATAGATAATTAGTTGTTCAAAGATATCCATTTTAAATAAAATATACATGATGATATTTAATAATGGCTTTATAAAATATAATTCAGGAATTATAATTTGGTGAAATTACTTGTTGTTGATGATGATGTAAGTTTTTCAAATCAGTTGAAGCGAGCCTTAGAACAAAAGAATTACAGTTGTTTTGTTTTGAATTCTCCGGAACATGTAGTAGATACAATAAAGAAGGAAGGAATTGCCGTTGTATTGCTTGATGTAATGATGCCCAACACTTCGGGTTTTGAACTGTGCCGACAAATTCGCATTAATAGAGATGTATATAACACGGGGATTATTTTTCTCTCAGCAATGAATGACCCGGAAGAATTAGAACATGGTTTTTCTCAAGGGGGAGATGATTATTTAGTAAAACCTATTTCTTTATCATTACTTCTGTCTCGGCTAAACACTCTGGTATCCTCGATTGAAAATAGCCCATTAGTGGATTCTTATACAGGGCTTGGAAGTTTTCGTTTCATACGGCTGGAACTACAAAGAACTATTTTGCTTCATCAAGCATGTGGATTTGTTTATATAGAATTATTCGGGTTGCCCTCTTTGCAATCTACTCTTTCCAACGCAGATATATTAAAAATAATCAATACTTTTGCAAGACATATAAAAACTGTCGCAAATGCTTATTTTGG
Source organism: Candidatus Hydrogenedens sp. (assembly GCA_035378955.1). Taxonomy (NCBI): domain Bacteria; kingdom Pseudomonadati; phylum Candidatus Hydrogenedentota; class Candidatus Hydrogenedentia; order Candidatus Hydrogenedentales; family Candidatus Hydrogenedentaceae; genus Candidatus Hydrogenedens; species Candidatus Hydrogenedens sp. Next base: position 9,715 of record DAOSUS010000095.1, read on the forward strand.
GAAAGATTACCAATTAGGACACATTGGAAATGGACATTTTATGTGTTTAGTCCCTTCAAAAAATATGGAAATATTCTTGAAGGATTTGAAAAAGTCGTGGGAGGAATTATTACCCGAGATATATTCCAATCATAAATTATCAGTGGAAATAATAAAAAACAAAAAAGATGCTTTACTCACTCTTTATCTATGTGGTCTTTTTTGTAATTCCAATCCAACTATATCAACAAAATCTGTTTTTGATTCTTTGAGACAATTATACATGCAATGTAAATTGCAACCTAATAATGAGATACTCATCGACCGAAGAAATGCTAATTTTAAATAAAGAGGGAAATGTCAGATGAATCTGCTATTGAAAATGAGTTTTTTTACTGCTATTGCTCTAACTATTGTATGTGTAACAAATACACATGCAGATTGCAAAAAAAATTCAACATGTTGTTCTCTTAGCAGAGTAACCCCACCGGAACCTTTATATCCTATACCTACTCCTCAACAGGTCAAATGGCAGCAACTGGAGATGGGTATGTTTTGCCATTTTGGGATTAATACTTTTCACAATGAAGAATGGACAGATGGAACAAAGCCTGCTGATAGTTTTAATCCGACGGATTTTAATCCTCAACAGTGGGCTGATGTAGCCAAAAAGGTGGGCATGGGTTATTTAATAGTAACAGCCAAACATCATGATGGATTTGTTCTATATCCCACAACGCACACAGATTATTGCGTCCGTTTTTCTCCATGGGCAAATGGACAAGGAGATGTCATAAAAGGAGTGGCAGAGGCATGTAACAAAGCCGGTGTCCATTTCGGTTTTTATCTTTCTCCCTGGGACCGTCATGAACCCCGTTATAATGATAATAAAGCTTATGATGAATATTTTAAGAGTCTTCTTCGAGAGTTATTGACCAATTATGGACCTGTTTTCGAAGTGTGGTTTGATGGTGCCGGCACAAAAGGGCATGTATATGATTGGGAGGGCTATTATAAATTGATTAAAGAAATACAACCGGATGCTTTAATTGCTATTTGTGGACCTGATATTCGTTGGGTAGGGAATGAGGATGGGTTGGCACCCGAAACCCTCTGGAATGTGCAAGAAAGAGAAGGTAAGAAAGTATGGTATCCCGCAGAATGTGATGTCCCTATTCGAAAGGGACAATGGTTCTTTCATACAGACGGGGAGAATAGATTGTTGTCATTAAATCAATTATTACGAATTTATTATTATTCTGTAGGAAGAGGTGCTGTTCTTTTATTGAATGTATCTCCTGACCGTTCCGGTCATCTACCGGAACCGGATGTGAAACGCCTTTTGGAGTGGCGTTCAGTCTTAGACGAAACTTTCAAAGTAAATCTTGCAGAGAAAGCAGATTGGGAAGCAAGTAATATCCGCGGTAATGCTCCGGAGTATGCTCCTGAAATGTGCTTAAAGGAAAACGATAATAAATATTGGGCTACAGATGACAATCATATAACGGAATATATTACATTAAAATTTACTTCCCCCATTGTTTTTGACCGTGTAGTTATAAAAGAGCAGATTTCCTTAGGACAAAGGGTAGAAGAACATTCGGTATGGGTCAAAAATAAGAAAGGAAAGTGGGAAAAGGTAAGTTCTGCAACTACTATTGGTTATAAAAGAATCCACTGTATTCCCGAACAAAAGACCAAAGAGATAAAAATTCAAATAGACAAAGCCCTTGCTTGCCCAACAATAGATTA